>CAZRAX010000010.1:0-15966 GCA_964598245.1 uncultured Candidatus Saccharibacteria bacterium
AATTAGTTAAAAACAATCAAGTAAAATTAGACAGAGTTGAAGAAAAATTAATATCTATGTCTAATGGATGTATTTGCTGTACTCTTCGTGAAGATCTGCTAACTGAAATATCTAAATTAGCACATGAAGGAAATTTTGATGCAATCTTGATAGAGTCAAGTGGTATTTCTGAACCTCTCCCGATTGCTGAAACCTTCACTTTTGAAGATGAAACAGGAAGCAAGCTAATGGATGTTGCTCGTCTTGATACAACAGTAACAGTTGTTGATACAAAAAACTTCCTAAAGAATTTTGAAACTGATAAAACTCTTTCTGATGAAAACATGGGTGTAACAGAAGATGATGAAAGAAATATTGTTGATCTCTTAACTGATCAAATTGAATTTGCTGATGTTATTTTGCTTTCAAAAGTAGATATAACTCCTAAAGAAGAAACAGAAAAAGTAAAAAGTATTATCAAAAAGTTTAATCCAGGTGCTAAAATCTATGAAGTCAAAAATGGTAAAATTGATTTAGACAAGATAGTTAATACTAATTTGTTTAATTTTGAGAAAGCTGTTACAAATGCTGGTTGGTTAAAAGAGGTCCGCGGGGAACATGTTCCAGAGACAGAGGAATACGGAATTTCAAGTTTTGTTTTTAAAGCAGGTCGCCCTTTCGCTCATAGTAAACTTTTAAATATTCTTAATAACAATAAATTAATAGGAGTGATACGTTCCAAAGGTTTTGCTTGGACAGATCAAAAAGAAGATATGGCGATAATGTGGAGTCATGCTGGCAATATAATTAATTTGGATCCTTATGGTTATTGGCAAAAGAAAAAAGACGGTTCATTTAACGCAGAACAAAAAATTGTTTTTATAGGAGTTGAAATGAATAAAGAAAAAATTTTGGAAGAATTAAATAACGCTTTAATTTAATGAGAATAGCATTTGTTGGAAAAGGTGGGAGCGGAAAGTCATCAATATCTTGGTTGTTATCGAGATATTTCTCTGCTGATAAAAAAGTCTTAGCAATTGATGCTGATTACAACATGGATTTGATGCATAATCTCGGTATTGAAGAGAAAGATATCACTTTCCTTAAAAATTCTGAGAAAGATATCTATGACGTTTTCAATCTTTCAATTGATGAAAACGCTTTTAAAATCACAGACAATTTCAAAGAAGAAGTTTTCAGTATCAATCCCGATGATAAATTTACACAAAAATATTGTAAAAATATAAATGATAATTTAAAACTAATGGTTTTGGGTGATCATGATCAAGAAACTATGTATAGCGGTAGATGTAGTCATGCATATGCTAAATCAATAAAGTTTTATTTACCTTATCTAAAAACAAAAGAGGATGAAATCGTTTTAGTTGATTCTGTTGCAGGAACTGACATGGTAAATTATGGTTTGTATCTTGGTGTTGATGCTATTTTTTGTGTTGTAGAAGATACAAAAAATAGTGTTGCGGTTATGAATAGCGCAAAGAAAATTGCGGAAGAATACCAAATTCCTTTTTATACAGTATTGAATAAATTTACTGAAAAAGAGTGTAAATATATTGATGAAGAAGATTTAATTACAAAATTTTATTTTGATCCAGCTTTTGCTGATTATGAATTTGAAGAAATATCAGAGAAAAATTTGTTAGCATATAAAGAATTTGAGTCATTTATTGATGGTAAAAAATCAGAAAATAATATTCATAGATTAGAAAGTTGGAAAGAAAAAAACAAAAAATATATTTTATAGCACCTGCTTTTGGTGTTCAATAGTTTATTTCAAAATAAATACTTGAAATAAACTACTGGCCACTAACTGAAATGACTGCTTCTGGCCAGAGAAGTAGTTCTTTATAAAAACAAAAAAGGAGAAAACAGATGTGCACGGTATGTAATTCAAAAAATAGTCTTTTGGCTGTTTGTGATCAGCTCGATAGCGTCGATCAATCAGATCTTGCTCTGAAATTCAGGGCTTTCGTAGATATTGTTCGTGGACGTATCTACAACGAAGATAAGTCGACTAATTGTCAGATGAAGGCAAAAATGATAGATCTAGCTACTGCCTTTGCAAAAGGGTATTTACCAATATCACGAATTGATTTTGTCGATAAAATCAATTCGTTTGATTTGCCCCAAGATTCAACTCTGCCACTTCGTCAATCAATGCGGACTGCAATGATTGATTTATTTGATATCTATAGAAATCGTTTGCCTTGGGCGTTGTATGGGGGGTATATGTTCATGGTGACTCGACCAAATGTTCATGTCGCTGAAAAGCTTCCTGAACTGAAAGCGTTGTTACCAGATGATCTTCCGTGGGAATGTGTGGACGCGGTGTGGCACGGATTTCCGCCTGCCACTGCATTGTATATGCACATTCTCTCTGTTATCAATAGACGAACCCGAACGGTTCCTTTGCATGGGTGTGGCTGTAACCACTACCTTCCACCAATTGTGGAGCCAGACATTGAAAAAATGTTGGTGCTTTACCCGCAACCAGTAGATATTATCGAAGAGACTGAGGTTCCATTGTCTCATTCTTTGAATGCGATTGAGACATTGGTTCAGGAAACATTTGTGTTGTTTGGTGATACTACAAAATCAATCAAACATCATGTCGTTAAGGCTCCTAAGATTGAAACCTTGGTTCAGGTTTGAATATCGAGACCCCTGATTTGTTAGTGATCTATCACTTACATATCAGGGGTTTTTTAAAAAAAAGAGGTCGATTTTTATCGACCTCTTGCTACCAATTGTACGGTTTGAAATATCCTGTCGCAGAACTTGTGGTTTGATTCCAGTTAGTCCCCCCATTTATATAGTCGAAAATGAGTGTCCCATCATCGTCGACAAAGAATATGGGAAAAGAATCAAAATTATAGTTAGCATTTGGACTAAATTCATCACCCACGCAACAAATAAATAATTCCTTTGGTGATTTCAATAATTCTTCATGGGTTAAGAGAATTATCGCAACCAAAAAAGAACTTAGACCAAAACGAGACCCGCGCATTCGTCTTTTGATAGATGCTGGTGTGTGCCCAGCATATCTTTTCCCCATTTGAGCTGGGTAAACGAAAACGGGGGATTCATTTTGTTCTTGAGAAATCATTTCGACCATTGATTCTACTTGAACACCAAACCGTAAATGCTTGGGGCTCATCTTGTCTTTAATTTCATTTCGAAATGATCTTCCTTGTTCTTGTAGTGCGGTAAAGATTATTTCCATTGCTTCGTCGTATCTTTCGGAAAGTAATGAAAACTCAAAGCCAACAAAATTAGCTTCAAAATCTTTTGGGAGTTCTTCGCACACGAATTCTCTTTTTATTTTGAATTCTTGTAGAATATCAAAATATTTGCGAAGGATTTGAAATTGTTCCTGAACCGTTTTTGGTTTTAATATGTACTGTCTTTCTCTTTCTGGATTTGCTCGGTATTTTTGGTATTTCATTTTTGAATCTCCTTCTCAATTACATCATAGTTTAAATAAAATGCAAACAAAAGTGAAAATTGACATTTACTAACTTGTAAAGTATAAATCAAGTAGATGAACAAAAAACAAAAAGGAAAATAATGACAAAAAAAGAAATTGAAAGCTTACCAAACTTTAAAGCTCCAGTTGTTTGTTACCAAACAATCTCGGAAATTTTTAAAGAAGTTGATGACCGTTTGGGAGTTGGCTTTATCAAACAGGAACTGCGTCGTCTTATTAAAAATTCTTTAAGAGATGACTTTTTCTGTGACTTCGGAGGGTTCGAAGGTCATTTTTACATCATTGATCCAAGGAAAATTGATGGTGTCAGAGAAAATGAAACAATATATACATTTTCTCAAAAAATCAGGGCAAATACTGGATTAATGTTTGCAACCGCAAGTTCAATTTGGACTATTTGCTTGAATTTTCAGCCGAATCTTTTTCAGAGGAAAACGATGGTTACAAAATTTATTCAAATAAAGGGCCCTCATAAAAGTTGGGTTCATTCTATTTTTGAAATAGGAGTTGACCCAACGAGCGGTAGACCGATTCTGTCTTTTGTTGGCTACAACCCAACAGATAGGATTAGAATGGATGTTGATTATTTATTTATGAAAAATTTTCAAATATCCAGCTAATAGGTCAAACCAATTTCTTAATTTTCAAAACTTCGCATTCATTTGCGAAGTTTTTTGTTATAATTAAATTATGAACAAAAATGGTTTTTCAACTTTAATATTTGCTGTACTAGTTTCAGTTATTTTTTTAACTATATTTTTATTTTATATTTTAAAGAGTAACCAATCTACTAATCAGAATATTCCTAAACCAAAAACTACTGATGAACAAATTAAAAATAAAATTTTAGAAGAAATGGGCAATACAAATTTTGTTATTAGTCATATTTCACCAAGTTATGCTCGAGGAAAAATTTCAGATACAAGTGGAGAAAAAGATATTTTTTTGGTAGAGAGTAATGGTAATTGGAATATAGTTGAAATAACAGATGATTTTCTTTCTTGTGAGAGGGGAGAGAGACTAGGATTTCCACCAAGCATTATTTCTGACTGTTTATTAGAGTATCCAAAATCTGAAAATATAGAAGAGGTTTTAGAAAAAGAAAAAGAAGAATTAATTTTAGCTGAAAAGATTCAAATAAAAGGAAATATTCTTTTCAGTAATAATCCTGATGAATATTATTTTGAAATAATTTCTGATGATAATAACTCTGTTGAAATTATTTATAATTTAGAAAATGGCAACCCTATTGTTGATCAAAATATTTCAAATGGAGATTATGTTGTGATTGATGTCATTGTTGATGAAAATGATGACGGAGATTTAATTTTTAACTTAGATCCTAATGAACCAATAGATATAATAGTAGAGGAATTAGATCCTGATAACCCAACAGATAATTCTATAAACAACCCAACAGATAATCCCACAGAAAACCCCGCTGATAACTCTACAGACAACACAGACAACTCTGATGATAATTCAAATGGTTCTTTCGACCAAGAAATAAATAATGATTCAGCCGGTAATAATTTTAGTGATGAAAATAATGATGTTTCAGAAAATAATTTAAATAATGACCCTAGTGGTAATTTAGATGATGATTTTTTCATCTATGACGGAGATGATCCTGAATCTAGTTACTATCAATACCTTTTGGATATTGATAATAGTAATCAAAATATTAAAATTTTGAGTGATTTTTAGTTAGTTTAATATTGAAAGTCGTTCCTCTTTGAGGTTTGCTAGAAACTTTAATCTCTCCTGAACAATCTTCCAAGATAATTTTTTTAGTTGTTTTTAATCCAATTCCAAAATTATTTTCTTTGGTACTATATCTTTCATCAAATATTTTAGATAAATTCTTTTTTTCTATACCGCAACCGTTGTCAATAAAATTAAACTTTATATATCCATTTTCTTCTTTTACATTGATAATAATGTTTCTTTTTCTAGAGTCATTAATTTTTTCATAAGAATCAATTGAATTTGATAAAATATTAATAATAATTTGATAAAATTTCATTTTATTAATTCTTAAATAAATTCTAGAATTAGAGATCAAAATAATTGAAACATTTTGATTTTTTGCCTTATAATAAATCAAAGACATTATTTCTCTAATAGTTTTAGTAACTTCAATTGTTTGTTTTTTATTGGGAGAAAACAAATCTTCTTGAACTAACTTGATAAAATTCCTAATTTTTTGACTTGACTCAATAATATTATCAATCTGGTAATCAATTTCTTTGGTTTGAAATGCTTTTTGATTAAGAGCTTCTAAATATAAAACAAAACCAGTTATTGGATTTAAAATATCATGAAATAATTGATAAGAAATTTTACCAATCTCAGCATATTTTTCTAATTCATTTTGTTTTGAAAAAAACTCCATTGGAATGGAGTTTTTAAAAGTCGTCTTTTTCATTTTTAATTAAATTACTATTCAATTTATATCCTCGACCAGGGATATTAATTATTAATTTTTTTTTGCAATCACCAATTTTTTTTCTTAAATTTCGAACATGTGTTTCGATTGTATTTGAAAAAGGATCAACATTTGATTCCCATACTAATTCCATAATCGTTCCTCTTGATACAACTTTTCCAATATTATTAATCAAAAGATTTAACAGAGTGAATTCTTTTCTTGTTAAATAAATCTTTTTATTAAATTTCCTAATCTCATAATTATTTAAATCAATTATCAGACTACCAATTTCAATTTTATTTTTCTTTATTCTTGGTGGGCGACGACCAAGTGCTTTTATTCTTGACTTTAACTCCTCAAAAGAAAATGGTTTTGTTAAATAATCATCAGCTCCCATTTCTAATAATTCAATTTTGCTATTGGTATCTGATTTTGCTGATAATAATAAAATAGGGGTTTCAACCCCTGCCTCTCTTATTTCTCTACAAACTT
Source organism: uncultured Candidatus Saccharibacteria bacterium (assembly GCA_964598245.1). Taxonomy (GTDB): domain Bacteria; phylum Patescibacteriota; class Minisyncoccia; order Phycocordibacterales; family JAACPR01; genus JAACPR01. Next base: position 6,411 of record CAZRAX010000010.1, read on the forward strand.
GTTTCCCCATTTTTTTGGGTAAAACGTTATCTAAAATTATTAAATCGTATTTGTTAATTCTGGCAAAATAAGAGCCTCGATAACCGTCACCAATATCGTCAATGATATGATTTTCGGCCTCGAGGCTAATTTTTAAGACATTTCTAACCGAAATGTCGTCCTCAATGATTAATATCTTCATTGGGACTTATTTTTAGCAAAAAATAATTTTTGGTGCAACTTTACAAAACTGGAAAAGATGTGGAAATAAATTCATTAAAAATTCATTTTTAAATAAATATTTGATTAGTTTTATCTTGTGTTATACTTAGAAAGTACATTATTAGTTAATTATTTTAATATATTATGCAAGGATATTATCCGTCATTTGCAGAGGTTGTTAAACTATCTCTGTATGATTTATGGGGAAGAATTATAGAAACATTACCTGAAATTCTTGGAGCAGTTATCATTATTGTTATTGGTTTAATTGTTGCTCCAATTTTTGGTGGTATTGTTAAAAAAATTGTTGATTTACTAAAGATTGATTCATTAGCTGAAAAAGTTGGTATTCATGAATTACTAAGACCCTTTTTTAAAAAACCATCAATTGCTTTGTTTTTAGGCAGAATTGTTAAATGGTTTTTCATTATTGCTTTCTTGATGGCAGCAGCAGAAATTTTGAAATGGGATAGAATTACTGAATTCTTGAATGAAATTGTATTCTACATTCCAAATGTTTTGATCGCCGTTATCATTTTGGTTCTTGGTGCAATTTTAGGAAAATTTGTTGATGAAATTGTTGTTAGAAGTCTGAAAGGATCAAAAGTACCAATTAATAACCCAGAAACATTAGGACATGTTTCAAAATATGCTGTTATTTTATTTTCTGTTCTAGCTGCATTGATAGAGTTAGGAATTGCTGAATCTTTGATCCAAATTTTGTTTGCTGGAATTATTTTGGCAATGGCACTGGCCTTTGGATTGGGAGGTCGTGAAAAAGCAGCAAAAATACTTGATTATATTGATGGTAGCAAATAGATTTTAACCAGATCTAAAAGTTAAATCTAAAGTTAATACTCAAAAAACTCACAAATATTTTGTCTAAAATCCTTACGGTTGAAACGGATATACTGCCACTATATCACCAAAAGTAAGGTCAATAACTTAATATTTGTGAGTTTTTTTGTATTATCGATAAACTATATTTTGATGAGGTTAATTTTATTTTATGTGTTAAAATTACCAAATGAATATGATTTTTTATACAAAAACAGGGTGTCCATGGTGTATTGAAATGAAAGAATATTTTGATCAAAAGGGTATTTCCTATGAAGAAAGAAATGTTATTGATAATCCAGAATATTTTAAAGAAATGAAAGAAATTTCTGGACAAGAAAAAGCACCAACATTAAATATTGATGGTAAAATTATTGCTGATGCAGATATTAGCGATGTGGAACCTTACTTGAAATAATTTATTTTGTATCTTGTAGGGTTAAACTAAATTTAATACCAGTTAACAATACTATCCCCAATACAATAAATAGTATTTTTATATTAAATAAAATTAACAAGAGAGAAGCTAGAATTGGACTAATGATATATGCCAGTGGCCTAACTGCTCTGTATAGACTCAGAATATTTACACTATCGTCATTAATTTTTTTGAATAGATAAGTTTCATTCATGATTTCAACCATGCTTGCTCCTATTCTGGTTATAAAAAGAATTATTGCCCAAAAAATAAATGATTTAATTTCTAAAAAGGGGATAAATAAAGTTGTTAAACTCATTATTATAAAACCAATTGTTAAAAGTTCTTTTTCTCCCCACCTGTCGTCTGCAATTTTACCTAATGGAATTTCTAATAAAATGAATGGAATTAGAGAAATACTAATTATCAGGGTTGTTTGACCAAGACTAAATCCTATAAACTGTGATAAATAAATTGGTGTATAAATAATCATCCAAGAAAAGAAGAATCTTAATAAAAAATTAACAGCAAAGATTTTTCTTAAATTTGAATTTTTATAAACTTTGATGATTGTGTCATATGTGTCAATTTTTTTATAATAACTATCATTGAAATTATGTAAAAATTGAATTGTTATTAAAATAACAGGAATCAATAGAATCCAACTTATTAAATAAACTTTACCAACATCAAAAATATTAGTAATCATTAAACCTGTAATTAGTGGTCCGATTATAAAAGCAGTGTTCAATGAAGTTAAAAAGAAACCTCTAACTCCACCAGTTTCATCATTTTTTGTTATATGTTCTAGAAAAATATCAATATTTAAAAAACAAATGCTTCTTGAAATAAAACCAAAAATGTAAGAAATAATAAATATATGTGGCCAAATCTCACCTGAAAAATTTAAACTTAAAGATAAGATAAATAAGCTTATGAAATCAACAATTAAAAAAATTAAAAAAGTTTTATAGTTTCCAATTATTGATAGAACTTTTCTGATTATAGTAAAAAACCCGATTGTAATAATGGATGCTATTGCATAAATGTACCCAACCTCATCATTACCGACAAATTGTTCTAAAAAACTTGAATTAATATATGTTCCTGGAGTTATGTGAAGAGTAAAAAGAAAAACCAAAAGATAAATAATATATTTTGGTGTTTCTCTTTTTTTGATAGAAACATTATTTCTTATTTTCTCCATTCAAATTAATTATAACAATAATTAATTTGAATAAAACCCTAAACACCAATTAAAACAGGTATAACTAATGGTTGCTTTGCAGTTTCTTGAAATAAAAATTTACTTAATTCATCTGAAATTTTCTTTTTAATTTTATCGAAATCAACAGGGCCTTTTTTATTTTGAATTTCATCCTCGACAATTTTTTTTGTAATAAATCTAGCTTTTCTTAGCATATCTTGAGATTCACGCAAATAAACAAAACCTCGAGAAATAATATCTGGTGATTTTTTTAATTTTCCAGTTCTGATTTGAACACTGGCAACAATAACAAAAATACCCGCTTCTGCTAATAATTGTCTATCTTCTAAAACAACATCTTGGATATTACCAACAGAAAGACCATCGACAGTTACAGGGTCGTGTGGAGCTCGAACAGAAAGTTTCTCCATAGATTTTCCTCCGTCTTTAATATCGATGATTGAACCATTGTCTGGAACAATAATATTTTCTGGTTTAACCCCAAGGGATTGTGCCATTTCACTATGTTGTTTTAACATATAATGATTTCCATGAACTGGAATGAAGAATTTATAAGGAATTTGATTATGGATCCATTTTAATTCTTCGCGGTTACCATGACCTGATGCATGAACGTCTGAATCAAGATAAGTAATGACTTTAGCATCTGATCGATAAAGTTTGTCTTTTAATTTAACAACAGATGCATGATTTGTAGGGATAATTGATGAAGACAATAATATGGTGTCTTGTTTTTGAAGCTTGACATGTTTATGGCTACCGTTAGCCATTCTCATCAAAGCGGCAAATTCTTCTCCTTGAGCACCAGTTACCAACATAATTAATTTATCTGGGGGAGTGCGTTCAATTTCAGAAATAGGAATTACATTATCTGTTTTAATCAAATCAAGATGCTTAACAATTTCTAGATTTGATTTCATACTTCTTCCTTCAACAACAATTTTTTTCCCATATTTATCAGCGATATTAATAATTGCTAAAATTCTTTCAACTTGTGATGCAAAAGTACCAATAATTAATCTATTGTGAGTTTCTTTAATAATTTTTTCAATATTTTCAACAACGACATTTTCAGAAATTGAAAAACCAGGTTTTTCAATAGAAGTCGAGTCCATAGTCAAAAGTAAAATATTTCTGTCTTTAAATCTTTTATATTGGGAAACTTCTTCTTCGGTTGGAACTCCTTCTATATTATCAACTCTAACATCTTCAACAATAACTAAATCACCATGTTCGGTGTTAACAATAATACCCATTGCATCTGGAATTGTGTGAGATATAGCAAAAGTTTCAACTCGAAGATCACCAACTTTAATAATCTCATCACCCTCTATAATTTTCATGTCTGGTTTTGCTAGATGTGGGAAGTCCTCCATTTTCTTTAGAATCATTATGGCACCAAATTGTCTTGAATAAATAGGTGGATTTCCTAATTTTTCTAAAACAAAGGGCACTGCACCAATGTGATCCAAGTGACCATGAGTAATAAAAATTCCTTTAATCTTATCTTTTCTTTCTTCTAAATATTTAGTATTGGGAATTAAATAATCAATTCCTGGGGTTGTATCATCTTTGAATTGTAAACCAGCATCAACAATAATAATATCCTGACCAATTTCTATCGCCATCATATTTTTCCCGACCTCTTCTACACCACCAATTGGAATTATTCTAATATTATTTCCAACAGACGGGATGGGCATTTTTTTATCATCTTGTCTTCGCCCTCTTTTTTGTCTAATTGTTTGCCTAAGAGATTGGCTCCGATGAGGCATTCTCAATTTTCTTTTTTTAGAATTATTATTATAATTATTTTTTCTTTCCATTTTTATTATTTATATTTATTGTTAATTAAAAAATTTCCAAATCTTATCTTGATTAATAAACCAATTATTAATATTTTGAAAACGGTCACTTATTTCAGAAATTTCACTAATTTCTATATTTTTTATTTTATTATCTGTTAGGTAAATAAATTTTGGAGTGTAAAGAAAGATAGCTGGAACATCTTTTTTAATTTCTTCTAAAAATTTATTAATTTGTTTTTCTTCAACTTTTTCTTTTGATTTTATTAAAAATTCATCCAAAATTTTATCCGTTTCAATATTTGCATAGCTAGTAATATTTAATCCTGGGTCATTTCTTCTTGATGAGTGCCAAAAAGCGTATAGGTCAGAATAGTTATCAATTTCATTTCCAAATAATAAAATTTCAAAATTTCTTGGTCTGATAACATTTTGATTCAAGTCACTAATTTCAAAAATTTTAACTTCTACTTGAGCACCGATTTTTTTCCAATCTTCAGCAACTAATTCTGCAACCTTAATTAATTCGGGCACATTGCTAGTTGAAATTGAAGTGGATAAAATATAGTTTTGATCTTCAGTTTCTATTGTGTAAACACCTTGGTCGTTTTTCTCCCAACCGGCATCAATTAAAATTTGTTCAGCTTGTTCAAGATTTTGTTCAAAATTATTTTCTAAATTTAAATTGGGGATTGGTGAATTTGCAATTTCAGCAAATCCTTCAAAAACTTGATCAATTATTTTTTCTTTAGGTGTCGCTAAACGAAGCGCTTCTCTCGCTGAATTCAATGAAAGAACAGGTGATTCTACTTGATTAATAAATAATCCAAAAACCCTTGGGAGTGATGTTGTAATTAATTTCTTGTCTATTTTTATTTCTACTAATGATTTTGATGTGATACCACCAACAGAATCAATTTTTTTATCATTTATTAATTCTATTAGCTCGTTTTCATTTTTGACAAATTTTAAAATGATTTTATCAATTAGTGGTTGTCCCAAGGCATGTTTTTTAAATGAAGTTAAGGTATATGACTCTGGTATTTCAATTTTATTTTTTCTGATTTTTGAAATTTTATATGGTCCTGAACCTACTGGTTCTGTATTATAAATATTTAAACTAAAAGTTTCATTAGTAAATTCTTGCCAGATATGTTTTGGTAAGATTCCGAAATCTAGATTGTTTAGGAAATCAGCTCTTGGTTGTTCAAGAATAAATCTGACTTGTTTATTGGAAACCTTTTCAATTGCAATATTTTCCCAATTTGAGATTCTTGGACTTCTTAATTGTGGATCTTGGATTTTTAGAATTGTAAAGACGATATCGTCAGCTGTAATTTCTGTCTTATCATGAAAGGTTAAGTCTTCTTTTAAATAAAAATCATAAATTAAATTGTCTTCTGAAACTTCAAATTTTTCTGCTAAATCGTTTATTATTTCATTATTTGGTCCAATTTTTAACAATCCAGAATAAATTAGGGATACTAAATCTTTATCAGTATTTGAATTAGCAATAACTGGATTTACAAAAAGAGGGGTACCAATAACACCTTCGGTTAAGACTCCACCCTTATCTGGGACATTGATTGTGTAATTACTATTAACATTTACAAGAATCCCAAGTATTGAAAAAATCAAAACAAAACTCAAAATAGTCAGAACTACTTTTTCGGTAATTGAAAAAGAAGCAATTATTTTTTTAATTTTTTCAAATTGGTCTTTTATTTTTTTAAAAGCAAAATCAATATTTTTATTCTTCACGTTTGCCGTATTATTTTTTAGTAAGATTTTTATAAGACTATAAGACTATCAGCGAGAAATTAAGACAAAGTAAATGAGATTATTGAAACAATAATAAACAAAATTGCTACAAGGATTGTTCCATTAAAAAGCATTTTCTCTGCTCCTCTTCTTGTATGATATCCAGCATCTACATTGTCAGAACCACCACCAATGGCACCGCCCAGACCAGCCGCGCTTGATTGTAGTAAAATTCCAGCAATTAAAATAACTGAAAGAATTATTTGTATAATTGGTAAAATAGTCACCATAATTCTGATGGACTCAATACTAGCAAATAAATTTAAAGTGTCAAATTGACTACTTCTCAAGGATAAGTATAATTTAAGCACTTTAGTTTTTTAGAGGACGTTTTTTATTAGCTTAATTTTTAATTTATGCCAAAAAATAATTCAAAAAAAGAGAAAACTCCAGATATTATTCCTCTGGGAGACAGGGTCTTATTAAGAGAATATGAAAAAGAGAATGAGAGTAAAACTGCCTCAGGATTAATAATTCCAAACTCTGCCGATAGTGATCATCAAACTAAAAAAGCGGTAGTTGTTGCTGTTGGGAAAGGTAAATATCTTGATGGTAAATATCTAGAGCCAGAAATTAAAAAAGGAGACAAGGTTCTTTATAATTGGGGTGATGAGATTTCTATTGCTGGAGAAAAATTTGTTCTAGCTAGTCTTGATAATGTTACTGCTATTATTAAAAAATAAATTACTAAAAAATAAATTAAAAACTTAACTTTTAAAACTATTATGTCAAAACAAATAATTTTTAATGAAGAAGCAAGAAAAAAATTAAAAAAAGGAATTGATGCAGTTTGTAATGCTGTCAAAGTAACAATCGGCCCTCGTGGGCGAAATGTTGTTTTAGACAAGGGTTATGGAACTCCAACCATTACCAATGACGGTGTTTCAATCGCTAGAGAAATTTCTTTGGAAGATAAATTTGAAAATATGGGAGCAGAAATTATAAAAGAAGTTGCTTCTAAAACAAATGATGTTGCTGGAGATGGAACAACAACAGCAACTATTTTGGCTTCCTCAATGATTAATGAAGGGCTAAAACATACAAATATGGGGGCTAATTCTTTGGCTATAAAATCATCAATTGAAAAAGCCGTTGATGAAACAGTTAGCTTTCTAAAAAAATCTGCTAAACCAATCAAAGAACAAAATGAAATTAAACAAGTGGCAACTATTTCTGCTGAATCAGAAGAAATAGGAACAATTATCGCCAAAACAATTTCACAAGTTGGTTCTGATGGAGTTGTAACTGTCGAAGAATCACAATCTTTTGGAGTTGAATCTGAAGTGACACAAGGATTAGAAATTGATGAAGGATATATTTCTCCTTATATGATAACTAATCCAGAAAGAATGGAAGCTGAATTCAAAAATCCTTCAATTTTGGTAACAGATAAAAAAATCTCTAATGTCAAAGAAATTATTCCTTTTATTGAAAGAATTGCTCAGGGTGGTCAAAAAGATTTAGTTATTATTGCCGATGATGTCGAAGGCGAAGCGCTGACTACTTTTGTCGTTAATAAACTTCGTGGGACTTTTAATGTTCTTGCGATCAAGGCACCTGGATTTGGTGATAGAAAAGAAGAAATTATTCAAGATATTGCTGTCATGACTGGTGCTACTGTAATTAGTGAAAAAATTAGTATGAATTTTGAGAATGCTGATATTAGCGTTTTAGGTAAAGCAAACAGGATTGTGTCTAAAAAGGACTCAACAGTAATTGTTGGAGGTAAAGGTAAAAAAGCTGATATTGAAGAAAGAATTTCTCAATTAAAAAAACAGTCAGAAAGTAGTCAATCAAAATTTGATAAAGAAAAAATTAATGAAAGAATCGCAAAATTATCAGGAGGTGTCGCTGTTATAAAAGTTGGTGCAGCAACCGAAACAGAGATGAAATATTTGAAATTAAAAATAGAAGATGCGGTTAATGCGACCAAGGCAGCGATTGATGAAGGTATTGTTGCTGGTGGAGGAAGTATTCTAGCAAAAGCCTCAAAAAAATTAGATGATAAATTAGAAAAAGATTTTTTGAAAATGTCCGAAGAAGAAAAAATTGGTTATAAAATTGTCATTAATGCATTAAAAAATCCATTAAAACAGATAGCAATTAACTCAGGAAAAGAAGACGGGTCAGTAATTGTCGATAAAGTTATGAATGGAAGTTTAAATTATGGATATGATGCTCTTAATGATGTTTTTGCTAGTGATATGATCAAAGAGGGAATCATTGATCCTGTAAAAGTAACAAGAAGTGCTGTTTTGAACTCGGCTAGTGCTGCTGGAATTCTTTTAACAACTGAAGTTGCTATCGCCGACAAGCCAGAAGAAAAAAATAACCTTGGTAATAACCACGAACATGGCATGGGGATGGATTCAATGATGTAAAAATTATCTCAAAACACCTAAAATGCCCGAATGGGCATTTTTTGTTTTGGGCTTGCATTTTAATTTAAAATAACTAATATGAAATATTATGAAAAAAATAATGGATTTAATAAAGAAAAATAAGAAAACCAGTATTATTACTGGTGCTGTAGTTTTAATAGTAATTTTATTTGTTTTGTTCCAAACAAATGTTATTAATTTTGGACAAGTTGCTTCTAATAATGATAATCAAGCAGCTAATTTAATTGAAGCCGATATTCTTGATGAATTAACAAATCAAGCTAATGTTGAAAACGGTGGTGAATCTGAAGAAATGGGAGATAATAATGGAAATTCAAACCAAGGGTATCAAGTCGTTGATGGACTGGCATATTTCAATACTGTTCGTGTGCCTGTATTATCAAATCAGAAAATTTTTGATTACGATGGACCCGTTCAAGGTTGTGAAGATAAAATTATGTGGATTAATGTTCCGGTTGAACCAACACCTGCACCTCTTACAACAGGAATTGAAAAGCTGTTTGGCTCAGAAGTTGAAACTGTTTTTGAACCAGGAAACTTTTTGGCCACACAAAAAAATCTAGGTCTTGATGATGTTATCGTTGGAAATGGTCTTGCTAGAATATATTTAACAGGGGAATTTAGTGCCGAAACAGTTTGTGATGCACCAAGACAATTTATTCAACTAGAAGCGGTTGCTTTACAGTATGATTCAGTTAGTAATATTGAAATTTATCTAAATAATCAACGAATTAACTAATAAGCAAAAACACTCTCTAAAAACACCCACAATATCGTGGGTGTTTTTATTTATTTTAATAATTTTTAAACTAATCATTGACAACTAAAAATCCTTTGCTAATAT
>CAZRAX010000011.1:0-15637 GCA_964598245.1 uncultured Candidatus Saccharibacteria bacterium
AATTGGTTTGGTTTAAAACAAAGGAATTCATCATTTCTATACTTAATTTAATCTCATATCCACACCCCAAAAGTTCGGAAAGCCAACCCGTAGGGTCACCAATTAGAGCGCTGTTCGAGCGCATGAGAAACATATGAATAATAATATTTTTACAGAAATAGAAAAATATTACCACAATAAGACATTTGAAAAAGAATGGAATTTAATATGTGGAAACGGAAATAAAAAATTAGATGAAATTCAAATTTTTCTTCAGTATCTAAAAAATAAACAAGAAAAAATAGATAGCATAGATAGTTTTAATGCTAATTTTGTATATTCAGAAAAAGATGTTGCTGAGCCCGGGGATTTAATGTATAAAAACCAAATTTACCAAATTACTCATGGAAATAATTATTTCTATAATAATTTCAAACAATTTTCTAAGAAAAAAAATAGTTTTATTATTCCTGCCACTGATCTTTTTAATCCAAAACTGTTGTGGTTTGGATATAATGCTGAGAATAAAGAGTTTTCGTCCGATTATAAAATAATACTCTTGATTAGAATAGACAGAAGAAAAAGTATAGATTATTTATTTTCAATCAAAGATTATTTTAAAGGTTACGATACAGGCTGGAAAAAAATAATATTAATATTTAATGACGTTAATTTAGAGATATTTAAAAAGTAAAGATATTTTTTAATAATAAATTTGATATAATTTATTACATGAAAAATATTCAATATAAATTTGAAGATGTGAGTGCTAATTTAATCGATGAAGAAGATCGAGTTTTTTTACAAGATACTTTAAATGAATATGGTAATAATGGTTTTGAATTAGTGTCAGTTGTTGCTTTTGAAAATAAAGCCAAAATGACAATGCATAGATTGTATTTTAAAAAAGAAAAGTAATATTGTATAGTGCTCGAAAAGGGTCAAAATAAAAAATAAATTTTAATAAAGATAACCTTACTGGGCTTGTCTGACTACGGTCGCAGCACGAGAAGGCTCACAGTCATGTGAGGTCTATCGAGACGCCTAAAAGCGTATAAAATCTTTCTAAAATATTTTCTTGTTAATTTTTTATGACCTCTTATAATCAAAACATGAGACAATTTTTAAGATCAAAAATACATAAAGCAAATGTAACAGATGCTAATATTGAATATGTTGGTTCAATTACAATTGACGAAGAGTTATTAGAAAAAGCAGATATGCTTGAGGGTGAAAAAGTTCTAGTCGTTAGTAATACTTCTGGTGCTAGATTAGAAACTTATATTATCAAAGGCAAAAGGGGATCAGGAGAAGTCTGCATTAACGGTGCAGCTGCCCATTTAATCAAAAAAGGTGAAGAGGTTATCATCATTACTTTTGAGAGTGCTGAAAAACCGCCGAAACAAAAATGTATTTTAGTTAATAAAAATAATAAGTTTGTAAAATATTTATAAAAGATATTTATAAAAAAAGAGCACTACGGGTAGTAGTGCTCTGTGGGACCTAATTTGTTTAGGTCAAATTCCAGAAATTCTTCCTGAACAGGAGGTTCTGAGTCTCCTTGAGACATCAAACCCTTTCTTCGGGCAATTTCAGCAGCATTAGCCACATCTCGCCGAAGTTTTTCATTTCGAGAAAGTTTTGATTTCGGTGCTGGTTTATTAGCACCCTCACCTAAACTTTCATCAAAATTTCTCTGCCCCTCTTCTTTTTTGATGGCATTTCTGACCTTTGCAGATCTTGTGCCACCACGGGAAGCCAGAATTCTTGAAATCCTCCGATAAGTCGAATTCCATTCACCATTGTGAATCTGGGATCCGGCTTCTCTCATGACTCTGTGAATTGCCGGGCCGATTTCTTTTTCACCAGCTTTTCTACGAGATTCGGCCGCTTTGTTAGCCAAATTGATAATTTCTTTTTTGTCCATTTGTCTGAACCTTTTTTTGAATGTTGAATTATTAAAGTTGAATCTGATTATATTATAAAACTTTTTAAAGAATTAGTCAATAGAAATATTAAAATAACCAAAATAACAATAATTAAGAATTACATTTCGCCTTAGCGGTATCTGTAATCAAACCACCATCAGATTGATAAAATCCGTAATCTCTGTCGTCTTGATCATTTTTACTGAATCTATTTGGTTTAAGAAAATCACCAGGACTACCAACTTCATACAACAAATCACAATGTCCGTTGTCATTAATCATTAATTGATCATTATCTTCGAGTTGAACATATAAAACATATTTGCTTCTTTCTTGATTTGTACTATAGATATATGCTTTTCCATTTTGTGTATATTCCGGATTTCCATCAGATTGATAAAGTCCCGCGTCGTCTATTCCTTTGACATTATCGTTAATTTCTTTTAAATTTCTACAATCGTTGCCATCCTTATTAATATATGCGTCATTGATAAAATTATTTGAATCGCTAAGTGTTGAATCAAAGGAACCATTTGGTCCAAAAAAAGTATCTCCACAAGGATAAACTCCATATATTTCTCTGTATAATTCAATAGCCTTTGATAATTCGTTAAAGTCACGAATTCTTTTGGTATCTCTGCTCTTTGTTCTGACATCATTTAACGATGCCAAGACAATAGAAGAAAGTAGAGCAATTATTGCAATTACAACCAGCAATTCAATTAATGTAAATGCTTTTTTTGACATGAACAAATTATAGCAAAATTAATCTTGTAAGACTTCTTCAATTATTTTTTTAACAATAGATCCGTCTGCTTTGTCACGTAAATCATTCATGATTGCCCCCATTAGTTGGCCAAATTGATCAGTTGAAGAAATATTCATCTCATCTTTTTTTTGTAGGACATGGGCCCTGATTTCTTCTTCGGACATCATTTCTGGCAAGTACTCTTCGATAATAGAAAGTTCTGATTTTTCGGATTCAACTAAATCCAACCGTCCACCTTTTTCAAATTGCTCAATAGAGTCTTTCCTTTGTTTTGAAAGTCTTTTGATAACAGATAATGCTTGGCTATTTTCAAGGGGTGTTTGTGGAGTATTACCCATTTTAACTGCTTCATTAGTAAATTCTGCAATAAAACCTTTTAAAACTGAAACTCTAATGGAGTCTTTTGATTTCATTGCATTTTTTAAATCATCTTTTATTTGTTCTTGTATTGTCATAATAAAATATTTTAACATAAAAATAACATTTTTTTAAAATTCTAGACATGTTATAATCGATCTCAATGGAGATAATTTTAATTATATTATTGATTATTATTTTAATTGTTAATGTTGTTTTTTTCTATTTATTTATTAAATCTAAAAAAGATTCGAATAGTGACAAGACAGAAGACAAGGCAATGCAACTGCTCCAGCAACAAATTCATGAATTATCTCGTAATATTAATGATAATCTCGGTAATTCTCGTAAAGAAGTTCAAGAATCTCTGCGTCATCAATCTGAAAGTGCTCAGAAAATTATTCGTGATGTAACCGAACGCTTAACAAAATTAGATGAAACTAATAAACAAGTTCTTGGTTTTTCTGATCAGCTTCGTCGCTTGCAAGACACACTGACTAATCCAAAGCAGAGAGGAATTTTAGGAGAATATTTTTTAGAAGAAACTTTAAAAAATGTTTTGCCACCAAATTCCTATCAAATGCAATATAAATTTAAAGATGGGGAAATTGTTGATGCCGTTGTTTTTGTCAAAGACAAGGTTATCCCGATTGATTCAAAGTTTTCATTAGAAAATTATCAAAAATTTTTGGAAGAGCAAGATTCAAATTTAAGAGAGTCGCACTATAAACTTTTTGAACAAGATCTTAAAAATAGAATTAACGAAACCGCAAAATATATTAGACCAGACGAAGGGACAATGGACTTTGCTTTTATGTTTATTCCTTCAGAATCAATTTATTATGATTTGTTGGTCAATAAATATGGCGATCTAGATTTGATTGATCATGCTTTTAAAAATAAACATATTGTTATTATTTCACCAACCAGTTTTCTGGCGTATCTCCAAACTGTTCTGCAAGGTCTTCGGGCGATGCAAATAGAAGAATCTGCCAAAGACATCCGTAAAAATGTTGGATTTCTTCAAAAACATATTGAAAAATATGATGAATTTATGAAAAAATTAGGAATCCAGATGGGAACCACTGTCAACACTTACAACACCGCCTATAAAGAATTTAAAAAAATTGATAAAGATGTTTTAAGAATTTCTGATAAGGGTGGGGAAGTTGAAGTTTTGGAAATTGAAAAACCAAATATTGAAGATTAAGTGAGCTATTTTTAATGACGATTGGCTTGCAATACTTTATTTTTAGTGTAATATGGCAATTTATAAAACAATATGTCTGAAAAAACTGTCACAAAAAAAGAAGTCAAAAAAACACCTGAAACTGCATCTAAAAAAGTTGCTAAATTAGCTATTATTCAAACTGGAGGCAAGCAATACATAGTTAAAGAGGGACAAGTTTTGAAAATTGAAAAACTTCCTCAAAAAATGATAAAAGATAACAAGGTTGAGTTTGATCAAGTATTAATGATTTTTGAAAATGATAAAATTAATTTGGGAAAACCAATTATTTCTGGCAAAAAGGTAGCTGCTGAAATTATCAAAGAGGGTAGAGCAAAAAAAATCTCTGTTATTCATTACAAATCGAAGTCTCGTTATTTCAAAAAAAATGGTCATCGACAACCCTTCCATCAAATTAAAATAGTTAAAATTGGTTAAACAAAAAACACTCAGTCTATAAAGGGTGTTTTTTTTAAAATCTATTTTTTAGAGCATTTTTAATTGTTTCCGAGTCTGAATATTCAAGTTCTGTACCCGTTGAAAGACCTCGTCCCAAAATAGATATTTTAATTTTGTTTGTTTCTGTGAAGTCTTTGATTTCTTTTTTAATAATATCAGTTGTATTTTCTCCTTCGGGATTTGCATTTAGTGCTATTATTATTTCTTTTAATTTATTTTCTTCCTGTCTTTCTTTTAGGCTTATTTTTAATTCATCCAATCTAATCTTGGAGTTAGGGTTTGATTCTAGAATAGGGGCTAATCCTCCTAGGATAAAATACAAACCTTTATAATCACTTTTTTCTATATTTTTAATATCAACATCTTGGCCGATAATCATTAATAAATTCTGGTCTCTATTTTTGTCAGAACAAATATCGCACAATTCATTTTTTTTATCAGAAATAAAAAAACGATAACATTTTGGGCATTGCTTTACATTGTCTGATAGTGAGGGTATTAGCTTACCAATTTTTTCAAGACTTCCTGCTGGCTGACGAAGTAGAAAATAAACAAATCTTTCTGCTTGTCTAGGTCCAACACCTGGAAATTTTTTAAATATTTCAATTAATTCATCAAAGATATTCATAATTAAAATTCAGTTAAAGCTTCTGTACCACTTTTATCAATATCAGAGAAGGTTGATTTTTTTTCATCAAAATACAGTTCTACTCGACCAGTAGGACCATTACGATGTTTTTCAATTAAAATTTCAGCAATGTTTGTTCTTTCTGATTCTTCTTTGTATCTATCTTCTCGATGAATAAACATAACAACATCAGCATCTTGTTCAATTGATCCTGAATCACGCAGATCAGACAAACGAGGCTTGCCACCGCGTTGTTCGACTGCACGAGATAATTGGGAAAGAGCTATAACTGGGACATCCAATTCACGAGCGAGGCCTTTTAGGGACCTAGAAATTTCAGTAACTTGTTGAACAAGATTGTCATTATTTTTGCTTTGAGTGGGGACCATTAATTGCAAATAATCAACAATAATTAAACCAAGTCCTTTTTCACTTTTTAATCGACGGGCAGTCGATCGCATAGAAATAATATTATTACCCGGTTTATCATCAACAAAAATCGGTGCAGTTGAAAGAACATCTAGAGAGTCACGAATTCGATTAAAATCTTCTTCGTTAGTCAGGTTACCGGTTCGTAGTTTCCAAGCATCAACTTGGGCTTGGGCGGCTAGCATTCTATCAATCAATTGTTGGGAACTCATTTCAAGAGAAAAAATAGCTATAGGAACTTTATTTTTAATTGCTACATTTCGAGCAACATCCAAAGCCAAAGTAGTTTTACCAACGGAAGGACGAGCTGCTAAAATAATTAAATCTGATTTTTGAAAACCAGCTAATTTGGCATCTAGTGATTTGAAACCAGTCGGAACACCACGAAGCTCGCCTTTGTTGTTGTGTAATCTGTCCAATCTTTCCCATGCTTCTCCAATTGTATCTTTAAGTTCAATAAAAGTTTTTTGATTTGGCTGATTTGTTACAGAGAAAATATTTTTTTCTGCCTTGTCTAGTATCTCTTCTATGTCGTTAGTTTCTTCATAAGCAATATTGGAAATTTCTTCAGAGGCAGTAATTAATTTTCGAAGTAGTGATTTTTTATGAACAATGTCCGCATAATGTTTGATGTTTGCTGCGGAAGGGACGGTTTCAATTAATTCTGATAAATATGACTTACCCCCAACTTGCTCTAGTAGTTTTTTTTCTTTCAGACGACTAGAAACAGAAATGATATCAATTGGAGTTGTCTTTGAAAATAATTCTAAAATAATCTCATAAATTTTTTTGTGTCTTTCTGCATAAAAATTTTCTGGTGATATAATTTCAACAATATCATTAACAGAATCTGGTTTAAGTAGTATTGAACCAAGCAAAGCCATTTCACTATCAAGACTTTGTGGTGGGACACGCAAGAATTCATTTTTTATTGAATTTTTTGAATTAGTGTAGTTTTGATTTTGTGCCATGTGTATAAGATACCAAAAAAATTGCATCGGGGGAACTTTGAAAACGCTGAGAAACTGTTGGGAAAGTGGAGAAGGTGGGGATTGCTTTTTCGGATTAATATCTCGAGTTCACAGATATATACTTTTTCATAAAATGTGTTAAAATATTATTTCGTTCTTTATAATATAAACAATAAGCAAAAGGAAAAAGTTGGAAACACACATACAGAAATACAAACAAGAAATTCGCAGAAAATCTCAAAATTTTCTTGGTCAATTCCTAGAAAAATATGAAGAAAAATTTGGAAGTTATCCTCCTTATCAATTTTCAGCAGTGCTAGCTTATGATTTGGGTTATTTACTAGCACAATCTATTGATGAAACAAATAGTCAAAACACAAGAAAAATAAGAGACTATCTATATCAATTAGAATCTTTTAACGGTCTAGTTGCTTCATATAGTTTTGATGAAAATGGTGATGCAACAGAAATTCCTCATGTATTGAAAAAAATTGAGAATGGAGAAATTACTACTATAAGAAAAGTTTACTAAGTAAGATAAGATCATGAAAAAATATTCTATATACAATAAATCCTCAGAAAATATGTCAGAAATTCCTGATAACTCTGTAGACTTTGTTGTATTTGCTCCTCCTTATAATATAGATACGCCTTATAGCGATGTTGAAAATTATGATCATAAATCATTTGAAGATTTTAAAAGTTTATTAAATAAAGTCATTAAAGAATGTGCCAGAGTTTTAAAACCAAATGGTTTGTTTCTTAATGAATCAGCAGACACTATTTATTCAAAAGGTAAATTAATCGCATTATCTGGACTGATTCAAAAATTATGTTTAGAAAATAGTCTTAAAATAAGAGAAAGACATATAAATTTTTTACAATCAGAAAATGGTGTTGAACTAACTGATAAAGAACATAATTGGTCGGAAGATTATTATTCAGAAGAAGATTCACATTCCAACTGTCATCAGTGGTTTATAATGTCTAAAGACCAGAGTATTAAATTTAATTCAGAGATTGGTAAAATATTTTATGTTGATTATCCTGCAAGTGAAGAAGGTCATCCTTGTCCTTTTTCTCAGGAACATGTCGATACTTTTTTAAATTTACTCGGCTTTAAAGATAATAACACTTTGTTAGAACCATTTATGGGAACTGGTAGAATGGGGCTTGAAGTCTTGAAAAAAAATGGTAATTATTATGGTTTTGAATTAGAGAAAAAACATTTTGATTTTGCTAAAAATAGATTAGAAAAACATGACTAAAGAAACCCTCCTACAACTTCAAAACCTCAAAGTCCACTACGGCGGAGTCAAGGCGCTCGACGGTGTTGATGTTAATTTGGATGAAGGTGAAATTGTAGCACTCATGGGTCCCAATGGTGCTGGAAAATCTACAATCCTCAAAGCCTTGTTCGGACTTGCTCCGATTGAAACAGGAAAAATATATTGGCACGGAAAAAAAATTACTCCAAAATCGCACGAAATTGTGCAGAGGGGAATTTCTTTTGTGCCTCAAGGACGACAAGTTTTCAAATCACTTTCTGTTTATGAAAATCTAGAGATGGGCGGGTATTTTATTGAAAGTCGCGATATCTTAAAATCTAGAATTGAAGGAGTTTTAGATATTTTTCCTGATTTACGTAAGAAATTAAAGGAATCGGCAGGATCACTTTCAGGTGGACAACAACAGATGCTTGCCATTGCTCGTGGACTTGTTTCTGATCCAAAAGTTTTATTACTAGACGAGCCATCACTTGGACTTGCTCCAAAAATCGTCAAAGAAGTATTTGCAAAAATTAAAGAAATTAACGAAAGACGTCAAACCGCCATTATGATTGTTGAACACAATCTGCATTCTGTTTTGAGTATTGTTGATCGTGCTTATTTGCTTGACAAAGGATTGATTGTTGAAGAAAACACTCCGGATAAAATAATTAATTCAGGTATTTTAGAGAGAGTGTTTCTTGGTAAAAAATAATTGACATATTATAGATAAAGTGTCATTGTCTTTGGGAACAATTTCGTTCTTCAACAAAACAATACACAATATGAATAAACCAACTCCATATATCGTGGCTGCAATAGTTGTAGCCTTTCTTTTGTTCGTGTCTTCCGACAAGGTCGACATTCAACAATTAACTAAGAACGCCAAAGAATTCCTTGCGGCCCTTAACGGTCAACCGAGTCAGTCAAGTCAATCGCGTCCTGCAACTCAGGATGAATTAGTGGAAACTTTTTTGTCTTATACATCTCAACCACTCTATTCTAATGATGATCTTGTAGAACAAGTCTGCGACATCAAAGGACTAGAATTGGAAGCATACGATGTTCTGGCAAATAAGATTTATTTTTCTTTGCCGAAAGATACTGGAAGATTTGATGTTACCGGTCTTACCGATAATGTTGAAAATCTTTCATTTTTGCGACCTGATAGTAACGGTCGCATAAGTCTCTCAAATAGTCACTTCTTGAGAGTTTCTGATGATAAGACAATTTTTTCTATCAACAAAAGAGATATAAAGATCGATTCTTCTAAGACGATCAGCGTGTCATTTTTTGACGGTAGCGTTGTCTATTTGACGAATTTAGAAGAGATGAGAAATTCTATGAGAAATCAATATGTCTACGGAGGCAGACTCTATATAAAGTATGAGAAAAATGGTATTCCATACAGAATAGTAAATCACTCTGCTTATATTTCCAAAAAGAGTGATCCTAGTATCGCTCGTCTCGTCAATTCTATCATTAAGGATGACATGACTATGGAACAAAAAGTTCAAGTGCTTTCCAATTTTGTCTCTAACGGAATAAAATGGGATAACCATGGCATTACTGATCGAGAGATCATGAAAAAGCCAATGGAGATTCTTTTTTCCGGTAAGATTGATTGCTCAGGCAAAACAACTCTTCTGGCTTCAATGCTTGAACAGATTGGAGCGCAATACGTCTTGGTTTATTACGATGATCACATTAATTTAGCTGTTAAAGGAGACTTTGATAGTTATAATGATCTGATTATTGGTTCTGGTGACAACAAATTTCATATTGTTGAAGCTACTGTTCCAGGGTTCAAGATAGGTAAGACCTTCTTGGTTTATAATCGTAAACCAAAGTTCGTCCAGTTTCCCGATGATAATCCTTATCATTACGAAACTGGCCAAAAGGTTGATTTTCTTTGACCGCTTTGTTTTTAGTTATTTCAAAGCTCTTCGTGTATACGGAGAGCTTTTTTATTTTTTCAAAACCTCAAACTCCTCACCTTTATCAATTACTTCATAACCTGCTTTGGAAAGCTCGTCTCTTAGTCTATCAGCACCCTCATAATCACCTAATTTACGCATATTTTGGCGTTTTTGGGCTTTTTCTACGATATCTGGTGGAATATTGTTTTGATTTAAATTTTGGCAATTTTGCTTGATTTTTCGATCTAAATCAAGACCTAAAAAATCATCTATTTTAATAATGGTCGAATATTGATCTTCTGGGGATATTTTTGAATCTTTTAATAAATCAAAAATTATAGCAATTGCACTAGCGGTATTAAGATCATCTCGAATAAAAGAAATAGCTTTATCTAGATATTTATCAACGACAAACCCTTTAGAAAGTTTAGTATTTTTAAAATGGTTAAGGATTTTATTATAAGCAACATTTGCGCCATGAATTGCTTCCCAGCTAAAATTAATTAAACTAGAATAGTGACTTGTTAAAAGCCAGTATCGATAAACGATTGGGTCAATATCACGGCTTTCAAAATCATCAAGATAAATTACATTATTTTTTGATTTAGACATTTTTTCATTATTCATTAAAACATGACCGTTGTGCATCCAATAATTAGCTGGGATTTCCCCAAATGCATTTTGAGATTGAACAATTTCATTATTATGATGAATTTGGATATGTTCAATTCCTCCTGTGTGAATATCAAATTTTTTTCCAAGATATTTATGAGACATTGCAGAACATTCCAGGTGCCAACCGGGAAAACCAATGCCCCAAGGAGAATCCCATTCTTGTTGTCTTTCCTCATCTTTTTGTGAAAATTTCCACAAAGCGAAATCTGTTAAATTCTTTTTACCAAAACTTTTTTCAATTCGAGTCCCTTCTTTTTGTTCATCAACTTTTATATTTCCCAAAATGCCGTAACTAACTTTTGAAGTATCAAAATAAATTCCATCATCAATTTTATAAGTTAATTTTTTTAATTCTAATTTTTTTATAATTTCAATTTGTTCATTAATATGATCGGTTGCCTTGGGAAAAGTAATTTTATTTTTCTCAATATTTAATTTATCTAAATCATCAAAAAAAAGATTTGTATAAGTTTCCGTTATTTCTTTTGCTGTCTTACCAGATTCTCTGGCAGATTTCTCAATCTTATCTTCGCCTTCGTCAGCATCAGAAACAAGATGTCCAACATCGGTAATATTGATGACTTGATTTACATTATAATTTAGATATCGAAAAAGACGACCTAATAAATCAGCGAAGACAAAGGAGCGCATATTACCAATATGAGCTTTGTTATAAACTGTGGGGCCACAATGGTACATTGATACAGAATTATTATTGACTGGTTCAAAAATATCTTTTTTTCTTGTTAAGGTATTTTTTAAATATATTTTTTTATTAATTTTATTTTTTTTGAAAAAATTCCACATATTATATTCTATAGCCATTTTTTAAACTTAAAGAATAAAAAGAGCAAGCCGGCAATTATCAACATTAAAAGAGCGATAATAAAGAAATCATTTGGTTGACCGACAATTGGTGTCATTTTTGTGTTCATGCCGAAGATTCCCGCCAAAAGAGATAGTGGAAGAAAAATAAAGGTGGTTATAGTTAAAATTTTCATTACCTCATTTTGTTTTGTTGAAAGGAGAGAGTTATTGGTATCGCGGAGCTCGTTTAAGTATTCTTTGGCACTTTCCATTGAACTTTTAATTTTGTAATATTCGCCAATAATACTTCGTAAGTGATATTCAAAATCTTTTCCAAAAAACTTTTTCCCAGCAATTTCAAAAGATTCTAAAATTTCTTGATGAAGATTTGTTGATTCTTTGTAATTTAAAAGTATTCTATTTATATCAGAAAGCGTTTTGACCATTTTTCTTTCTTCTCCACTAAAAATTTTATTTTCAACATCAGAAAGAGTATCTCTAACATGGTCAAGTTTATTAGAAAAAGATTTATACAAACTTTGAATCATATAAAAGAAAATATACCCAGCATGTTTCGACATATTATTCTTGTCTAAAATTGAATTAACTTCAAAAACCTTAGAAAATTCTATCAAGGCATCTACTGCATTATATCTAGTTGTAATTATAAAATCTTTACCAATAATAAAATCAACCTCTTCGGTTTCTCTTATTAGCGGATCGTTTGGTTTGTAGGCACTAGGGAAGTGTAAGATTAAATAAATATATTTGTTGTGATAATCAACTTTGGGCCTAATGGTAGGTGTTAAAAGTTCATTAGATGTCAGTGTATCAATATCCCATTTTTTGGAAAGTTGATGGATTTCCTCTTGGGTCGGGTTTTCAATATCAATCCAAGTAATTTTTTTATGTTTGTACTCTTTTATCATGTTTTTATATTTTAACATTATTTTTTTTATGATACTATTGTTGTTATGAAAAACTTTCTAAAAAATTTATCTTTTGCTTCAATTAGTTTTATTCTAATTGTCCTAATTTTTTTTGGTGGGTTTTTTGTCGGGAAAAATAAAGAAAATACAGTTTTTCAAACTAATTTTACTAACAAAATTTCCACTGCTTCTGAAGAAATAGATTTTAAACCTTTTTGGAAAGTTTGGGACTTAATAAATGAAAAATATATCCCAGCCAGTTCAACTACTAATATTTCAGATCAAGAAAAAGTGTGGGGAGCAATTAATGGTTTAGTTGATTCTTTGGACGATCCTTATACTCAATTTTTACCACCCCAAGAAAATGCTGATTTTGAAACAACAATACAAGGTGAATTTAGTGGGGTTGGAATGGAAGTTGGTGTTGAAGACGGTATATTAACTGTCGTTGCGCCTTTGAAAAACACACCAGCTGAAAAATCAGGTATAAAAAGTGGTGATAAAATTGTTGCAATTGATGGCGTTATAACCCAAAAGATGAATATTGATGAAGCAGTTAATTTAATTCGTGGTGAAATTGGGACAGAGGTTACTTTAACTATTTTTAGAGAAGGATTAAGCGAACCACAAGAAATAAAAGTTGTTAGAGATGTTATTAATATCCCGACACTCGATACAGATATTTTGGATGATGTATTTGTTATTTATCTTTATAATTTTTCATTAGGCTCATCAGCTGATTTTTCAATGGCTCTAAGAGATTTTGTAAAAAGTGGTAAAGATAAATTATTACTTGATTTGCGAGGTAATCCTGGAGGATTTTTGGATGCTTCTGTTGATATTGCAAGTTGGTTTTTGCCAGCTGGTAAAATTATTGTCAGTGAAGATTTTGGTAATGGAGATCAAAGACATTTTAGAAGTAGGGGTTACAACATTTTTAATAAAAAACTGGAAATGGTTATTTTAGTAGACCGGGGGTCTGCTTCGGCATCAGAAATTTTAGCTGGCGCATTACAAGAACATGGAATTGCTACAATTATTGGGCAAAATACTTTTGGTAAAGGTTCTGTTCAAGAGCTAGTTCCAATAACTCCAGAAACATCATTAAAAGTTACAATTGCAAGATGGTTAACGCCAAGTGGTAAATCAATTTCTGATGGCGGACTAACTCCTGATGTTATTGTCGACCAAGTTCCAGAGAATTTAGATATTGATCTTTTTGATTATCAATTCGAACAAGCATTAAAAGTTTTAAAATAAAATTATGAAAGTCATCCTTTTACAAAATGTTTCAAAATTAGGGCAAAAAGGAGAAATTAAAAATGTCAGCGAAGGTTATGCTAATAATTTTTTATTACCAAGGGGTTTGGCAAAATTTGCTTCTACTAATGAAATAAAAAGACTTCAAAAAGAAAGCCAGAAAAAAGAAGAAACTCAGATGAAAATTCAAGAAGAAACCAAAAAGATTCTTGATGATATTTCTGGATCAAAAATTACAATCAAAGAAAAAGCAAATGAAAAGGGCCATTTGTTTGCTCAGGTTCATATCAAAGAAATTGCCGATGCGATATCAAAACAACTTGGTTTTGATATAAGCGAAGATTGGATTAACTTGAAAAATCCAATCAAAGAAATAGGGGAGTTTAATATTAATTTGGAAGCGTATCACCAAAAGATAAAAATAAAGGTGTATATTGAAAAAAACTAGGTTTACAAAACGCTGACAGTTTTTCTTCTGAGAGTTTTTCCATTAAAACCTTTTTTTCTGGCAGAAGAAAATTTAACTACACCTGTTTTTGTAGCAAAAATAGTATCATCCTTGCCTAATTTTGTATTCTTACCAGATAGCACTTTTGTTCCTCTTTGTCGAACAATAATATTGCCTGTTTCTGCTTTTTGACCATCATGAAGTTTAATACCCAAAAATTGTGGATTTGAGTCTCTAAGGTTTTTTGTTGATCCTCCTGCTTTTACGTGTGACATATTTTTTAATTGTTTATTTTAATTTTAACCTTTTGTGGTTAATTTATGTTAAATGAGTTTAAAACAAATTATTAAAAAAATCAAGGGTTTTTATAATAATCATTTTTTAATAACAATTTGGCTTTTTATATTTGTTTTGGTAATCGCAGATAGCTATATTTTGGGAACTTTATCTAAATATCAAACCCAAGCTAGTGATTTGGAAATTGTCCAAGATAATTTGTTCAAAATTTCGAAAAAAGATTTGATAGAACATCAAGCAGGGGAGAGCGGTGGAGGGGATGTGATTGCTTCTAAAAATGGTAGTAAATATTATTATATTTGGTGTAGTGGTGTCGACAGGATCAAAGACGAAAACAGAGTTTATTTTTTAAATGAGGAAGAAGCAAAAAAAGAGGGCTATGAAATTGCTAAAAATTGTCAATAAAAATAAAAAAAGTGATAAAAAAATAGCCTCCATTTTCTAGGAGGCTATGATCAAAACCTGAGGCGTACAGCCAAAATAAATTCCGCATCATTCTTTATCGTGAAAGAAATTGAATGAAGTTTTTTCTTTCCAAATATTTTTTTTATCTGTAATCTTTTGTAATTTAAATGAGTGTAATTATTTAAATCCCAGCCCGCTTTGAATTTGCTCGCTCCAATTTCAATTTCTTTATAAGAATCATCGAAAAAAGAAATTTGGTAATCATCAAAAAAATTTTTTTGATTAAAAATTTGGAATGGATTAAATTCAAATGTTGATTCAATATAGAGAGATTTTTGGGGGATTGGATCAAACCGATAATTATCAAAAGAAAAAGATGAATTTATCGAGTGTTGGGCGTAACAACAGATATTAGTCCAAAATAAGACTGCCACCAGCAATACTAATGTTTTGAGTGTCTTCATTGGGGTAAGATTTGAAGGTTCAACTCTACTTCTAATTCTAGTTATAAAATGTTTCAAAAACAAATAACTTATACACTTTTATATTTAAATTTAAATAATAAAAAACCACCCCTAAGGATGGCTTTGTGAAAACGAATTTTTTTCTCAAGGAGCAATAACTCCTGAGTCAGCTTGTGGATTTTTTCAAGATCCTTTTCATTGAGTCTTTCGACTTCATTAATCTGGATCATGTAGTCGAAAGCCATTTTCGTCCTTTTCAAGGACGTGCTGGCAATGACTTTTTTGACCCTTGGGGCCATTTGAATCGTCTGAATTCTCCTCGAGCGGAGATTCGCTCTAATCTGGCGAACCTGTTCTTTCAGGTTCTGCTCTTTTTTTTTAAGCTTTTTTAATTTCAAAAAACTTCTTAATCTTTTT
>CAZRAX010000012.1:0-14923 GCA_964598245.1 uncultured Candidatus Saccharibacteria bacterium
GTAATGTGTTTAGCCAAGGTGTACTAATTAACCCATCTCATTAGGAAATCTGAATACCATATTTTAGTTTAAGTGTGGAAATACAATTTCTTGATTGTATGTTTTTTTAGAGCTTTGTGTTTTGGTGGTTTATCGCTGGTGATACACCTGTTTACATTCCGAACACAGAAGTTAAGACCAGTTGAGCCGATGATACTCTTTAGGGGAAAGTAGGTAGCCGCCAGAATAGAGAGCTTTAAAAAATATGTTATAATTTTAGTAATGGCTTCGTGGGGAACAAGAAGAAGAAATATCATTATCACTATTTTCATTTTGATAGTTGTTTTTGTTGTTGGTTTTTTTCTATTCTCAATTTTTTATGAAAACCCCACTTGTTTTGATGGAAAACAAAATGGTGATGAACAGGGAATTGATTGCGGTGGTAGCTGTACAATGTTGTGTACTAGTAATGTTTCTGATCCATTTGTTTATTGGACAAGATTTTTTGAAATAGGACCAAATATTTATAATGTTATTGCTTATGTTGAAAATCGAAATCCAATGGCTGGTGCTGACAATGTTGATTATTCATTTAGATTATATAATCGAGAAGGTGTTATTATTAAAGAAAAAAGTGGAACTGTTGACCTTAAACCAAATCAAATTACGCCGATTATTGAAAATAATTTAAATACTTTGGAACAACCAGCAAACAGGGTTACTTTTAACTTTACAGAAAAAATTGACTGGATAAGACAAGAACCACTTGAAAATTTAATTACAATTTCTGATCAAAATTTATTTGAGGTTGATGGGCTTCCTCGTGTTACTGCCAATGTTTTGAATAACACTCTGGAGACTTTGAAAAATACTAAATTCGTTGTAATTATCTATGATATTGAGGGAAATGCTGTTGGTTCTTCAAACACTATTATTCCAATTTTACTAAAAGGTCAAAGTCAAAAGATTATTTTTACTTGGCCAAGTCGTTTTGCAAAAACAGGAACTCGTTTTGAAATAATTCCTGTTTATGATTTTGGTAATTAAAAGCTTCCAAAAATTTTTCTCCAACATTGACTGGATTATAGTTGGTGCGGTTTTACCGGTAGTTGGTTTTGGTCTTGTAACAATGAATTCTTTTGTTGATACAACATCTTTTTTTGAAAAACAATTGATTTGGTTGACTGTTTCTCTGGCCATTTTTTTTATTTTTAGTTTAATTGATTTTAAATTTCTTAGAAGAACCCAGGTCATTATTTGGCTTTATTTTTTGGTTGTTTTACTTTTAGTTAGTTTATTTTTTTTCGGCTCGGTTTATAAAGGTTCACAAAGTTGGTTTAATCTTGGGGGTTTTTCTTTTCAACCATCTGAATTAGCAAAATTAGTCGTTGTTCTTGTTTTGGCTAAATATTTTTCTCGTCGCCATGTAGAAATAAAAAATATTCGGCATGTCTTGGTTTCAGGAGTCTATGCTTTTATTATTTTTTTATTGGTTGCTTTACAACCAGACTTTGGATCAGCTTTAATTATTTTTATGATTTGGCTTGGAATGGTTTTTGTTTCAGGAATTTCTAAAAAACATTTAATTTCAGTTTTTCTCGTTGGAACGATTTCTTTTTTGGGGCTTTGGAACTTTGCTTTTCAAGATTATCAAAAAGATAGAATTATGACTTTTCTAAACCCATTGACTGATATACAGGGTGCTGGTTACAACGCTTTTCAATCAACTGTTGCTGTTGGATCGGGTCAAATGCTTGGTAAGGGGATTGGTTATGGAACTCAATCAAGATTAGAATTTTTACCAGAATATGAAACGGACTTTATTTTTGCGGCATTTTCTGAAGAATGGGGTTTTGTCGGTGTTTTAATTTTCTTTATTTTATATTTGACTTTAATTTGGAGAATTTTAATTAATACAATTTATGGGGCAACTAATTTTGAAATGTTTTTTGGAATTGGGTTAACGATTCTTTACATGAGCCACTTAATTATTCATGTTGGAATGAATGTTGGTCTTTTGCCAGTTACTGGGCTAACATTGCCTTTTATGAGCTACGGAGGTTCTAATCTTGTTTTATCATTTGCTGGGCTTGGTATTTTAATGTCAATGAGAAAATACAATAGGGCAACTCAT
The DNA here is from genome assembly GCA_964598245.1 of uncultured Candidatus Saccharibacteria bacterium. Lineage (GTDB taxonomy): Bacteria > Patescibacteriota > Minisyncoccia > Phycocordibacterales > JAACPR01 > JAACPR01. The sequence continues at coordinate 2,114 of CAZRAX010000012.1, forward strand.
AAAGATATTTCTCAAAATGAATTTGTTGGAATTTAGTATAATGAAAAAGTTTTTGAAATCATTTGACCAAAATCATTTTGATCATTTTTTAGTTTCTCTACTTTTTGTTTTTCAAGTTGTTGCTTGATTTTTTCTGTTAAGTCTTCGGTATTTTTTACTTCAAATAGGCAAGCATTAGGATAATCTTCGACAGCTTCTGGGATACCACCAATCCGACTTGCAACAATTTTTAAATTTGCTTGTTTTGCTTCTAAAATTGCCAAAGCTAGGCCTTCTGATAAAGAGGGTAGAACAAATAAATCTAAACCCTTTAAATATAATGATGCTTGATCAACAAAACCAAGCAGAAAGAAATTATTTTCTAGTTTAAATTCCCGAATCATTTTTTCTAAATTTTCTTTTTCCTCTCCGTCACCAAAAACAACAAAGAAAAGATTTGGGTTTGAATCGATTAATCTTTTGGCTGATTTTATTAGAAAATTTATTCCTTTGATATGATGAAGTTCCGCTATTGTCCCTATAATTTTAATTTTAGGGTCTGGATTCTTTTTTATTTTTTGGAAAATAAATTCTCTAGCAATTTCGTTTGATAAAAAATTTACTGGTTTAATAGAATTTTTAATTACAATAATTTTATTTTTAAACAAAAAAGAGAAGGGAATTTTTAATATTTGTTTTTTAACATTCTCGGAAACTGCAATTGATTTATGTGAGAGGATTATTGTCAAAAAATAGATTTTTTTGATGATTATTTTTGAAAGAAAACTTCGATTTTCATTAAAAGCTAGCCCATGAATGGTAAAAATTATCTTTGGGACAAAACAAATTCTAGCAGCCAATCCACCAATCCCGCCGATTTTAGAACTATTCAAATGAATTATATCTGGTTTATACTTTCTAATTAGCTTAATTATTTCAAAAAATACTTTTAGATCCGATAAGATATTGATATTTTTTTTCAGAGATTTTATTGTGGTTGTTCTAATCCCTGCTTTTTGCAATTTTTCTTTTAAAATTCCATTACCTCCAAGAGCAACAGTTATATCTAACCCATTATTTTTAATTTCCGATGATAATTCCAAAACATATTTCTGGGCACCACCAAAATTTGATTTAGTAATTATTTGCAGAACTTTTCTTTGCCTTTTTAATTTCATAAGTATATTATGTGATATAACAAATATAATAGTAAATATGCCTGTTGTAAATAAAAAAGAACCCTTAATTTTGTTTCTTGGTGATATATTGTTTTTTGTTATATCTCTTTGGTTAACATTGGTAATTAGATATTTCAATTTTCCTAACCAAGATCTGTGGGGAGATCACTTGTACGCTTTTTCTGCTTTGTTTATTTTTTGGTTTATTTCTTTTTATGTTGCTGGTTTATATAAAAAACAAACTTTAATATTACAAAATTCATTACCAAAAATTCTATTCAATACCCAAATCATCAATATTTTTATGGCAGTATTGTTTTTTTATTTTATTCCTTATTTTAGTATTGCACCCAAAACAAATTTGTTTATCTACTTAGTTATTTCTTTCGGGTTAATTTATTTTTGGAGATTATATTTGATAAATTTTATTCTTCGACCGAAAAAACAAAAAGCTATTTTGATTTCACACGGTCAGGTGATGCAAGAATTATCTCATGAAATTAATAACAATAATCGTTACGGAATATTTTTTTCAGAACAAATTGATTTAGAAATTACAAATCAAGAAATTCTTAATCAAAAAATTACAAATGCTGTTGAAAATCAATCTGTTTCTATTATTGTGACAGATTTTAATCATCAAAAGACCGAGGTGGTTTTACCAGAATTGTATGAACTACTTTTTAAAAAAGTACAATTTGTTAATACATATGATTTATATGAGTATCTTTTTGAAAAAGTTCCATTATCAATGATGAGTTATGGTTGGTTTATTCGAAATATTTCTACTAAAAATCAAATTACTTATGATTTTCTAAAAAGAATTATGGATATTTTTATTTCTGTATTTTTGTTTATCCCAAGTCTATTAATCTACCCTTTTGTTATTTTGGCTATTTGGTTAGAAACAAAAAATAATCCTTTTATTGTTCAAGAAAGAATTGGAAAAGATAATAAAAAAATAAAACTTTATAAATTTAGAAGTATGATTAGTAATGATAAAGGTAAATGGGTTACCAACCAAGATAATAGAATTACTAAGGTGGGAAAAATTTTACGTATTAGTAGAATTGATGAATTACCACAACTTTTAAATGTTTTGAAAGGGGACATTTCTTTGATTGGTCCAAGACCAGATATTATAGGTCTTTTTGATGATTTGAACCAAAAACTTTCTTATTATACAATTAGAAATATTGTAAAACCGGGGCTTTCAGGATGGGCTCAAACCCATCAAGAAACGCCACCACATTCATTAGAGGAAACAAAGATTCGCCTTTCTTATGATTTATTTTATATAAAAAATAGATCTTTTGTTTTAGACTTAAAAATTGCATTACAAACATTAAAAACCTTAATATCAAGAACTGGAAAATAAAATGAAAAATAAATTAAATATCTTAATAACGGGTGGTGCTGGTTACATTGGGACAATGCTAGCAGATCAGTTTTCTGATCGTGATGATGTTGGTAAAATTATTTGCATTGACATCGAGTCAAAGCCAAAGTTTTTAGATAATAAAGATAAAATTATTTTTATTCAAAAAAACTTATCAGAAAATTGGGAAGATGAATTAGAAAAAATTTGTCAGTTAAATAATCTTGAGATTGATGTTGTTATTCATACAGCTTGGCAGATTAGAGAGATGTATAGACAGAAAAAAAAGCAGTGGCAATGGAATATTGATGGTTCTGACAAGGTTTTTGATTATGTTTTTTCAAATCCTTCAGTTAAAAAATTAATTCATTTTTCAACTGTTGCTTCTTATTCAGCAAGAGCAGATAATTCACTTGACCATTTTTATACAGAAGAAGAACCATTTAGAAAAAGTGATTATTTGTATGCAGAAGAAAAAAGAATCGCCGAAGAACATTTAAAAGAAAAATTTGATGTAGCCAAAGAGGCTTTTAAAATAATGGAAAAACAAGAGATTGAATCAGTAATACCCCAAGTTTTTATTATTCGGCCAGCAGCAATCACAGGACCAAGAGGAAGATATATGAGGGTTCGTTTTGGTTTACAATCAACTCTTTCTGGACAATTAAAAGATTCAAAATCAATTTGGCATAAAATAATTAGTAAAATGGTTTCTTTTACACCAATTACCAAAAAATGGGTTAGACAATTTGTTCACGAAGATGATATAAATGATATTGTTAAACTGCTAACATTCCATGATGTTGAAGGTGAATATGAAATTTTTAATACAGCACCTCCCGGCAAGGTTGTTTATGGAAAAGATATGGCCAAAGCCGTTGGGAAAAGAGCTATCACCGTTCCGCCTTTGTTGATTAGAATTGTTTTCTTTTTCATGTGGAATTTATCAAGAGGAAAGATCCCGACATCAAAAGGGGGTTGGAAATCTTACTCATATCCAATTTTAGTTGATGGTTCAAAAATCTCTCAAAAATATGGTTATCAATACAAGATGTCTTCTCTAGATGCTTTTACTAAAATTGAAGGACGGTATTCAAAATATGTCAATCGTTGAATTTAAAAGACTTTTAGTGTATTGTGCATAGATATTATTATGACAAAAATTAGAATATTAGCATTTTTACTTTTAATCTTAGGTATTTTTACCGGTTTTTTTGTCTACAACACTGAATTTAAAAATCCTACCGATAGTTTTAAATTCAAATTAGGTCTTGATTTGGATGGTGGAACTCATCTTACATATCGTGCTGATACTTCAGAATTAGAATCTGTTCAGATTGATGAATCAATGTCAGCACTTCGCGACACCATTGAAAGAAGGGTTAACATCTTTGGTGTTTCAGAGCCGGTTGTTCAAGTAGAAAGTGGTGGTATTTTTTCTGAAAAACAAGATGATAATAGATTGATTGTTGAATTGCCTGGAGTAACTGATGTTTCAGAAGCAATTAGACAAATTGGGCAAACTCCAATTCTTGAGTTTCGTTTAGAAAATGAAAATGCTACCACGACAGATTTTTTCAGTCTTTTTTCTTCTGTTGATCCTTTTTCAACTTCAACAGAGCAAACTGAACAAATTTTGGCTCAGATTAGAGATCGATATGAACCAACGGGATTAACCGGTAGCCAACTAGAAAGATCCAGATTAGTTTTTGATCATTTAACTGGTCAACCTCAGATTGCTCTTGATTTTAATTCTGATGGTCAAAACTTATTAAAAGAAATAACTAGAGAAAATATTGGTCGAGTTATGGCTATTTTTCTTGATGGAGCAATAATTTCTGATCCGGTTATTCAATCTGAAATTATTAATGGACAAGCCATTATTACAGGAAATTTTGCCTTAGAAGAAGCTCGTGATTTAGTTAAAAATTTAAATTTTGGTGCTTTGCCAATTCCAATTGAGCTAATTGAAACTCAGACCATTGGTCCGTCTTTGGGTTCTGAAACATTAATGAAGGGAATTGAGGCTTTGTTTATAGCGTTTATTTTGATTTTTGCTTTTTTGATTTTTTTCTATCGATTACCTGGATTAATTGCTACGATTGCCCTGTTAATTTATCTTTCTTTAATGTTGGCATTATTCAAATTAATTCCAGTTACTTTAACTGCATCAGGTTTGGCGGGGTTCATTCTTTCAATTGGTATGGCTGTTGATGCAAATATTTTGATTTTTGAAAGAATAAAAGAAGAAATTAAATTAGGATCTAATTTATATGATTCTGTTAAAGAGGGAAGTAAAAAAGCATGGACATCAATTCGTGATGGAAATATAACAAGTATTATCTCAGCAGTAGTTCTTTACTGGCTTTCTGGAACTTCTGTTGTTCAAGGTTTTGCTCTTGTTTTTGGTATTGGTGTTTTGGTATCAATGTTTACCGCAGTTGTTATTTCAAAAATGCTATTGCTTTCTCTAAGTGTCAAAAAACCATCACCGCTTTTAGAAAAATTATTTGGAGCTAAAATCTTAAAACAAAAATAATTATGTTTGTTATTAAATACAGAAAAATATTTTATTCAATCTCAGCATTAATGGTGTCTATTTCTTTGTTCGCTATTTTCTTTTGGGGAATTAACTTTGGTATTGATTTTGTCGGGGGCTCAATCTTGGAGATTAATTATACTGAAACTAAAACAGAAAAAGTTTTAGTTGAAGAGAGTATCAATTCTATCGGTCTAGAAAAGGATTTTTCGGTTAGACAAACGGGCGAAAGTGGGTATATTATTAGGTCAACAACAATAGATGATGATCAAAAAAATCAAATTATTTCTACTTTAAATTCACAAAATCCCGTAGAAGAAGTTCGCTTTAATACAGTTGGGCCAACACTCGGTAAAGAGCTAACTTCAAAAGGAATCTTTGCCTTTATTGTTATTATTGTTTCAATCATTCTTTTTGTTGCTTATTCTTTTAGACATGTTTCAAAACCTGTTTCATCTTGGAAATACGGTCTAGTTGCAATCATTGCCTTTGTTCATGATGTTTTAGCACCAATTGGGTTGTTTGCTTTCCTTGGTAAATTTTATGGTGTAGAAATGGACACCCTTTTTGTTGTTGCGATATTAGTTGTTCTTGGTTATTCAATCAACGATACAATTGTTGTCTTTGATCGAATCAGAGATAATCTAAAAAATATTTCTGATAAGAAAAGAAATGAAAAATTTGAAAGGGTTGTTGGAAAAAGTTTGAAACAAGTTTTTGCTAGATCAATCAATACCTCTATTACAACGTTAGTTGCTCTAATTGCTTTGTTTATTTTTGGTGGGGAATCAACTAAATGGTTTGCACTTGCCTTGATTACTGGAATTGTTGCTGGTACTTACTCATCAATTTTCTTTGCTTCACCAATGTTGATAACACTAAGCCGTTTAGGCAAGAAAAAGGTTCTGGATAAAAAGGCTTGAAAAATATTACAAAGTGTGTGATAATATTTTTAATGAAAAAAAGACTTAAAAAATATTTTATTCCCAATGAGGAAAATGAACATCAACCTCATTCTCTTAGGGGTAATAGTTTAAGAAAGTTTCTAATCATTTCAATTTTTTTAGAATTGATTACCCTGATATTGGTTTTCCCAATTTTTAATAATAAATTAGACTACCTTTCTGCTATTTTGCCGGGAGTTCTAGTTTTGGAGACTAATGATTCAAGAGCTGAAAAAAATTTAGATTCTCTTGAAACAAATCCAATTTTAATTAATGCTGCCCAATTAAAAGCTAATGATATGGCTGAAAAAGGCTATTTTTCACATGTTAGCCCCGATGGTAAACAACCGTGGAATTTTTTAACAAAAGCTGGTTATGAATATGAAATAGCTGGAGAGAATTTGGCAGTTAATTTTGTCGATTCCAAAGATGTTCATAATGCTTGGATGAAAAGTCCTACCCATAAAGCTAATATTTTGAAAGGTAATTATACGGAAATTGGGATTGCAACAGCCAAAGGCGAATATAAAGGCAAAAAGGCAATTTTTGTTGTTCAGTTTTTTGGCAAGCCTAAAGCTAAAATTAATGAATTAGCCACAATTCAAAAGCCCACAACCGAGCCTGAAAGTTTAGAATCTATACCACAAGAAACAGTCATTGAAAAAATTGAAACCCCAGAGATAGTTGAAACCCCAGAGATAGTTGAAACCCCAGAGATAGTTGAAAATTTTGAAACAGAAACAATAGAGGAGCCTGAAATAATAAATGAAATTGCCGGAGTAGAAATTATGGGTGGTCTTGAACCAGTAAATAATCAAAGTTTTATTCAAGATTCTTCAGTTGTAAAGCTGACTGCTTCTCCTAGAAATTTTATTAATAATATAATGATAACTTTGCTTTCTCTAATTATGATTGCCTTGATTTTAAAAATATTTATTAAATTTAAGGTGCAGTATCCAAAGATGATTATTAATACTGCACTGGTTATTATGGTTATTGTTTCTTTTTATTTCTTTAATGACTTTTTGGTTCAATTATTTGGTGAAATATCATAATTTTTGCTACAATCTTAGATGGTGTGTTGTAAACTTTTCATGCAATGAAAGGTCTTGACATATTAATAAAAAAGAGTAGAAATAATAACAGAGGACCTTCAGATCGTGAATGAAATGAGGACTTGATTAAAAGATAAATTTAAATTATTAACTAACTTTATTAAATAATAAATTATTATGAAAAATAATGTAATTTTTATATCAAAAACAATGATGACTATATTCCTTGTTGTTTTTGTTTTGGCTGGAGTTGTAAGTGCTCAGTCAACAGAAGGGGAACAACCTGTTGAAGTTGAAGCTCCTGAGGCGGTAATTTCACCAGAACCAGAAGTTGCTCCCGAAGAAGAAGCGACTCCAGAAACTACTGAACCACAAGTGGAAGAAGAATTAGAAAAAGAAGAAAATGATAAAGTTTCAGAAGAAGTCGCAGATGAAGAGGCGACCGAAGAATCAGAAAGTGGCGAAGGAGATGAAATTGAAGAATCAGGCGATCTTGAAACATTAGTCGCTCCTGTAGAAATACAAGAAGAACCAGTTCAAGAATCAAGCTCATCAGAATCTTCTGTGACAAAGGTAGAAAACGATGATTCAGATGATTCAGAAATTAGAGTTTGTAAAATTATTCTTGATGAAGAAGGGAATATTACCGATGGAGCCGGTCTAGATGGTAACTTCTCAATTGAGATTAATGGTCCAAATGGATTTTTCAAAAATATCCAGGCTCCAAATAGTCTTACTTTAAACACTGATATTGTAGATGATAACAGTAGTGATGTAGACGCACAATGTGCAGTATTTGATGATTTAGAAGCGGGTGAATACCTATACAGTCCAGAATCAATCTCGGGGTCTAATTCATGGTTAGAACCACGATATCATGATTTCTTTAATGGTATTCCAGAGAGTTTAAATGATTTCTTTAACCTAACGATTGATGGATCTGATGATGACAATAATAATGCTGATGGAGTTATTAATCTAAAGAAAAATGACAAAAGAAGTCTAGTAGTTGTTAATCAATTAGAAAAAACACTAGATACAGTAAATGTTCATTTCACAAAAATTGTTTGTGAATCAGAAGAAGATTTGCCAAATTGGGGAATGGGAGATGATGTAACAGAAATTAACGCTGATACAGCACAAACTTTTGTTGATGAAAGCGATGAAGCTTGTTATTTTGCAAGAGGTTGGGATTTTGAATATGCCTACGATTTAGGTAATGATGATGGTCCTGCGGGTGATCTTTATGGTCCTGCTGATTCTCCATGGACAACATTTGGTTCAACTGATGCTGATGGAAAAGTTTCAATTTCAATTGATCCTGAGAAATTTGAATCAAAAGTTTGGTTCAGAGAAGTTCTACAAAAAGGCTACATTCCATTTAGTGATGCGAGAGCTAGTGAAGGTAAAGACGCTGACGAATTTAGTGCTGAAATGTACTGTCATAATGATGTTTTGAATTATGATAACTATGATTTCATTAATAATCCTCAAGTAAATGAAGATTACTATTGTGTCGCTTTCAACACTGAAATCGAAAGTGATTTACCAAAAGTGACTAAATTTATTTTAGTTGATTCAGACACAGATAGTGATCTATTTGAATTAACAGATGGGATGGTTATTAATCTTGATGATGAACCGCTTGATACAGTAAATGTTAGAGCAGAAGTTGAAAATGACCCAGAAAGTGTTATTTTTGATCTAAGTGGAAGTGCTACTTCAACTAAAACAGAAAATCTTCCTGTTTATGCCTTGTTTGGTAATTCTGGAGCTAATTATTTTAATGGTTCATTTACAGTAGGAACTTATACATTAACAGCAACCCCTTATACACAAGATGGTGGTGGTGGTTATGTTGGAACTCCGCTAACTATTAAATTTGAAGTTGTTGATTACGACAAAGCAACCATTAATGCACACAAAATTGTTTGTGAATCAGAAGAATATCTACCAAATTGGGGATTGGGAAATGATCCAATAAAAATTGACGCTAATACAGCACAAAATTTCTTAGACGGTGTAAATGAAGGAAAAGAAAAGGATGTTTGTTGGTTTGAAGAAGGTTGGGATTTTCAATATGGATTTGATATCCCAGTAGAACAAAGACCGCTAGGAGATTTCTATGGAGCAACTTCAAGCCCGTGGATGACTTTCGGTTCAACCGACTCAAGTGGTTTAGTTTCAAAAGTTATTGATATCAGTGAAATGACTAAAGAACTATGGATTAGAGAAGTTCTACAAGATGGTTACATTCCATTTAGTGATGCAAGAGCTAACGAAGGTGAGGATGCTGATAATGTAAGTGCTGAAATTTATTGTCATAATGATCTTTTGAATTATGATAATAAAGAATTCATAAATGCCGAAGACGATGGTGAGTATTATTGTGTGGCATTTAATGTTGAAATAGAAGATCAAACAGAATATCCATACGGAATTATTACAAACCCAGTACAAGACGGTGATGTAGTTTCAGGAACAACAACATTAATGGCTGAATATTATGATAATGATCCAGACGTTGATGATGTTTTATGGGCAGTTAGAGCTGGTACATGTGAAGCTAACCAAAATACTGTAATGGGAAATGTTGATGGATTTAATGATGATGAAACTTGGGATGGCCAGGATTTCAGTTTTGAATTCAATGCTGGAGATCTAGAATCTGGTGACTATTGTTTCATCTTTAATCCAACAGATGATGGTCCAGTTGATGTTAGATTAACTAGAGAATTCGTTGTCGAATATGATAACAACGGTGGTGGCAATGGTGGTGGAAACGGCGATGGTACCGGCGATGGTGATTCTACACCAGAAGAAGAAACTACTCCTACACCAGAAGAACAAACAAGTAGAAGTAGTTCTGGAGGTAGAATAGCTAGACCAGCCGCTGGAGAAGTTCTTGGTGCTACTACAGAAAATGCTTGTGGAATTTATTTGTACGATTACATGAGACAGGATTTAGACAATAATCCGTATGAAGTTCTAAAGCTACAATTATTCTTGAATAATCAAGGCCACTATGTCCCTATAACAGGGGTATTTGGATCTCAAACAGACCAGGCTGTCCGTGATTTTCAATCTAAGCTAAACGAACAAATCCTTGTTCCATGGTCACTCTACAACTTAAGTGATGGTGTAACACCAACAGGGTATGTTTACAAGACAACCAAATATACAATTAATAATATTGTTTGTCCTGGTTCAGAAGCTTTCCCACAACTTCCGTAATACAAAAAGATTCTGAAAAAGTAAATAAAAAAACACAATCTAATAGGTTGTGTTTTTTTATTTACTTACTATTTAACTTCTTCTAAAATTTTTTCAAATAGTTTTGGTTCTTTTTCTGCTAGTTCTGCTAGAACTTTTCGGTTAAGATCAATTTTATTTTTCTTTAACTTATCAATAAATTTTGAATAACTAAGATCATTTTCTCTGACAATTGCGTTAATTTTTGTTGACCATAATCGACGATTGCTTCTTTTCTTATTTCTCCTATCACGAAAAGCATTTCTTCCCGCATGAGAAATCGCTTCTTTAGCTAGTTTTTCTTTGGTGCTACGACCAAAACGATAACCTTTTGCTTGTTTTAAAGTATTTCTTCGTCTCTTTGTTGAAATTGTTCCTCTTTTTACTCTAGGCATGGTATTTAAATTATTTATTGGCTAAAAAACGTCTTTTTTCACGATTAGTCATCTTGATTCTCTGAGATCTTTTTTTGTCTAACTGTTCAATTCTAGATTCTTTGGCATTAAAATGATTTTGACCAGATTTTCTACCGATAATCTTGCCTTTTCTAGTTGTTTTTAATCTTTTTGTGTATGATTTATTTGTTTTCATTGTTTTTTTCAATAATCATTGCTAAACCTTTGGGATTTTTTTTGATTGGGTCTGCGATTTTAAAATCTGTTACTATTAATTTTAAAACCCTATTTAATCTTTCGTTCAGAAACTCTTTATCCATATATTTTGTTCTGCCGGGCAGGAAAAGTTCTACTTTGACTCTGTGACCCTCGGATAACCATGAAGAAGCTTTTTTTGCTTTGATATTTAAATCATTGCTATCTGTTCCGATTTTTACTTGAATTGATTTAACTTCAACGGAATGAGCTTTTTGTTTAGCTTGTTTTTGCTTTTTCTTTTGATCATACAAAAACTTACCATAATCAGCTATTTTTGCAATAGGGGGTCTAGAATTGGGTGATATTTCAATTAAGTCTAATTGTACTTGGGAAGCTTTTTCAAGAGCTTCTTTTAGACTAATAACCCCAATATTTTGACCGTCATGATCTATTACTCGCAATTCTTTTGCGCGTATTTGATTATTTATTCTAGTATTTTTTTGATTTGACAATTTTTTATTTATTAAAAAATGTTGCCTAAAAGGCAACTAAGTTCAATATACCACACATTATTTTGGATTGCAATTTAAGAAAAGTTAAATTCAATAGAGTTTTAAGCCATGAAATATAAAAAATCTTTTTAAGAGAAAAATAAAAACACCTCATAATAAAGGTGTTCTTATTTGTCCGAAAGAATTAGACTAGTTTTCTTCTGGCATTGTTGCAGAAGAATCTTCTTCTGAAGCTGGAGTTTCCATTGCTGGAGCTTCTGCTTCAGAACTTTCACCTCCTTCAGATGGTGTTTCTACTGGTTCTTGTTGAGTATCATCTGTCATAGGTGCATCACTTTGTGTATTTTCGTCCATTTTTATTTTTGGTTAAATACTTATAAAAGTATTTGATTTATTTACATAAATCGAAATACCATAAAATCATAACATTTTTAGTTTTTATATCAACAATTTTCAATGTATTAATAAAAAAGGCTTGCCATTACTGGCAAGCCCTTGAATCATGCAGCTGCTCGGAGATTCTTTCCCTTGTTTGGCTTGTAGACCATTTCGGGGTGTTGCTCTTTGAATCTTTTAATGAACTGGTGTGTTCCACCAACCCTTATAAAATGAACTTTTCGTTCACCAGGATGATGGCGGGGGTCGTTGTGAAAATGTTCCCCTGTATACCATGTGTTCATATCTCCTCTGATTTCATTGAGGGCACCAATTAGTGCACAGACAATGAGTGAATTCTTCGGCAGCCCTTTTTCGATTATGGGTTGTACTTCAGACATTGCAGTTTTCTCCACTTCTAATTTTATCAATTTTATCCACAGATTTAATAGACTTATCCACAGTTTGTCAACGGCTTTTTAGACTCGTTGTTTTTTGAAAATAGGGGAAGGTCAAACATAATTTGTGGTATAATTTAATCAGTTTATTAATTTAATTAAAATAACTATGAATTACTATTTATCAGTTTTAAAAAAGTACGCTGTATTCAGCGGGCGTTCACGAAGAGCAGAATACTGGTATTTTCTTCTGTTCAACTTCATCATCGCTTTTATTTTAGCTATTATTAGCTTTGTAGTTGGTGATAATTTTGGCATTCTTGGATTGTTATATGGATTAGCTGTTTTTCTTCCTGGATTAGGGGTATCAGTAAGAAGACTGCATGATATCGGAAAAAGTGGTTGGATGTTACTAGTATCATTAATTCCACTGATTGGAACAATTTGGCTTCTTATTTTGATGGTTACTGACAGTAATCCTGGCGACAATAAATATGGGCCAAACCCAAAAGGAATCCAGACTGCATAAGATAGGTGACTTAGAGAGAGTTATGATTTCCTTTTGTGGAGATGGCGAAACGATGCTAGAAAACACCGAAGTTTGACA
>CAZRAX010000013.1:0-6000 GCA_964598245.1 uncultured Candidatus Saccharibacteria bacterium
CATGGCAGATATTGTAGCATGATTTTTAGGAAAATAAAGCTATTTTATGTGCCCCCAGCAGGAATCGAACCTGCGACTAGCCCTTAGGACGGGCCTGTTATATCCACTTAACTACAGGGGCTGGTCCAAAGACCATATTACATTCCAAGCATTTCTTTAATTTTTGCCTGATCAAAACCGACAACAACCTGATCATCAATCTCAATTACTGGAACTCCCATTTGTCCAGTTTTTTCAACCATTTCAGACCTTTTTTCTGCATCTGCAGCCACATCAATTTCTTGATATTCGACATTATTTTCTTGAAAAAATTGTTTTGCCAACTGACAATAGGTACAAGTTGGAGTTGAATAAATTGTTACTTTAGCCATATTTAATTAAATTAAGTTACTAATATTAAGCTATTCTATCAAAAAGTTTTAATTAAACAACTCAAAAATAAAATTTTCAATTTTTTTTAAAAAATTGTCATTTGTTTGAACTTCTGGTTCTAAATCTTCAGAATCTAATATGAAAACAGCTCTTTCCCCTTCTTTGGCAACAAAATAATTATCTCTTAATATTTCCTCCTGACCAACTTTTGTATTTAATCTAGATAATTCCTCTTCTAGAAGATTTTTTTTAAATTGATGTTCTTCAAAATTTTCTTTTGAATTATTTAAAGTCTGGCTAACTATCATTTGTTTTTGAAAAATTTTAAAAGTCCCATGAGCTAAAAAAATAAAAACAATTAAAAAAACAATCAAAGTTAAATTTGAATACAATCTTTTATGATTTTTTCTTTTAAGTTCAAATTCGAGCATATAGATTTAAATAAAACTTTATGATAATATTCTAACATAAAAATATGTCAATTTTATTCCACAAAAAAAGTCGTAAAATAGTTAAAATAGTCTTTGGTTTTTTGGCTATTTTAATCGCCCTAAGCATGATCCTGCTTTATTCACCAGGGTTACTAAATGTCTAACTTTCATTTTTCATCATCTTTAGAAAAATATCTTGGCCGATATTAACTTTTCCCTTTTCTTGCATTTTCTTTTTTCCTTTCTTTTGTTTTTCTCGTAATTTCATTTTACGGGTAATATCGCCACCATATAAATGAGCCGTGACATTCTTTCGAAGTGCAGACAAAGTCTTTGATGACACAATTCTGCCCATCGCTTTGCATTGAATTTTTGTTGCAAACATTTGACGTGGTAAAATATTGTAAAGTTTCTCAACGGTCTTTTCACACTCTTCTTGAATACGATGTTTAGAAATAATTTTTGAAAAAGCTGGAAATTCTTGTTCAGCAACCAAAACTTCCATTTTAACAACATCAGCAGATCTATAATCCAATAATTCATAAGACAAAGAAGCATACCCTGACGATACGCTTTTTAATTCATCAAAAAAATTTCTCATTAATTCACGGAGTGGTACTTGTGCAGTAATAGAACTACGATTATTACTTAGGGTTAGGGTTTCACTTGGAATGGCCTCGTGCGAATACATCACTTGCATAACATCACCCAAATATTCATTTGGTAAAATTATTTTAACTTGTGCCCAAGGTTCAGTAATTTTTTCTATTTCTCCATAATCAGGAAAAGCAGATGGTGAATATGCTTTAATCTCTTCTCCTTTTTTATTAGTAACTAAATAATTAATACTCGGTAAAGTAATAATTAAATCTAAGTTAAATTCACGGCGTAACCGCTCTGTAATAATTTCTAAATGAAGCATACCAAGAAATCCACATCGAAAACCTCGACCAAGCGTCCCTGATGATTCTTCTTCAAATGTCAGTGAGCTATCGGTTAATTTTAATTTACCAAGTGCGCTTCGCAAGTCAGTAAAATCATCTTGGGATTCGGGAAAAACACTTGCCCAAACAACTGGTTTTGGTTCTTGATAACCTGATAATGCTTGCAATTTAGAATTTTGATCCATAACAGTGTCCCCGACAAAAGCCACATCTGGCTCTTTGATACCTGTAACAATATATCCAATTTCCCCAGTTTTAAGAGAATCAACTTTTAATTCACTGGGCTTGAAAATACCCACCTCATTTGGGCCAAAATTGCGATTTGAGGCATTAAACTTAATCTTTTGACTCTGTTTAAGTTCCCCGTCAAAAACACGAGTATAGACGACTATTCCCTTGTGATTTGAATACTGGAAATCAAAAATAAGCGACCTGAAATCATTATTTTTATTTTCTAATGAAGCTGGTTTAGGAGCTGGAATTTTTTTAATAATTTCAGTCAACAGCTCTTTAACTCCTTCACCGGTCTTGCCTGAAGTCAAAATAATTTCTGATTCATCACATTCAATTAAATTTATAATTTCTTTTTTTACATCTTCAATTCTAGAATTTTTGGAATCAATTTTTGAAAGAACAGGAATAATTGTTAGTCCAAGATCTTTGGCCATTTGGAGAGTTGTTAGAGTCTGGGCTTGAATTCCCTGTGTTGAATCGATCAAAAGAATTGTCCCTTCAACCGCTTTAAGAGCTCGAGAAACTTCATATGAAAAATCAATATGTCCTGGAGTATCAATTAAATTTAAAATATATTTTTGATTTTGACCAGAGTTGTCAGCTTCCTCGTAATTCATCGTCACAGGTCGCATTTTGATTGTAATACCCCTTTCTCTTTCAAGTTCCATATCATCTAAAACTTGCTCTTTCATTTGACGCTTATCAATAGTTTTAGTAATTTCAAGCATCCGATCGGCTAGAGTCGATTTTCCATGATCAATATGGGCAATTATAGAAAAATTTCTAATGTTTAACATTGGCAAAATACTAGCATATTTTTTATTAAAGCTCATCTTGACCCGAAGCAATAGCACGGGTCTTCCAGAATTTATGATGAAATGTTTTCCAAACTTCTTTGATCTCTTTGTTTTTAAATAAAATTAAAATAATTAAACCAACAATGATTCCTAAAATTCCAGATAAAAATCCTTGCAAGAAAATACCCACTAAAGTTTCTAAATCAAAAATATCATCAAAAAAGTCCAACATTAAATAGGTTGTAACACCAGCAAAAACTGAAGAAATAAAACTATCTGTTGCTGTTTTCCAAACTCTAGACGAAAAACCTCTAAAATTATTTTCAAAATAAAACCAGAGAATAATAGCATTCAAAATCATTCCCAATGAAAAAGCTAACGGAAGCATCAAAACAACTGTTCCATTTAAATTATTAACTCTGAGCAAATTTTCAAAGAAATTTTGAAATTGAGGATTAGTTAAATAAAGATTAGTTAAAAGAAATGCTAAAACAATTGTTGTGGCAACAGAAATCAAATTAATAAGAAGAGGTTTTCTGGTTTGGCCCGCAGAATAATACCCACGAACAAAAATTAAAATCAGAGATTGTGCAACAACAGAAATTGAGAATAATGCCAACGCTGCAGCAGTTAATCTAGTATCAGACCAATCAAAAGACCCTGCACCCAAAATAACTCGAACAATTTGAGCGCGCAGAACAATAAACATAACAATCACTGGAAATGACCAAAAGATAACATGCCTAGTTGCAATAATTATTTTTGATAAAAATTCTTCTGTTTTATTTTCAATAAAAAGTCTCGACAATGTCGGGAAAGCAGCTAGTGAATAACTAACTCCAATAATCGCCAAAGGTACCGATTGCAAATTATATGCAAAATTAAAAATTGCAATTGATCCTGCTGTAATCGTAGAGGCAATTGAAATTAAAACAAGTAATGTAATCTGCGAAGAAGCTAAGGTTATTGTTCTTGGTAACGAAAGAAACAAAACTTTTCTAACAATTTGCCAATCAATATTAAAAGTAATTTTAGGAAGCAAAGAATGTTGCATAATCATTGGCAGTTGAACAGCAAGGTGGAAAATTAATCCCAAAACAACTCCCAATACTAGACCAACTGGTCCCCAGATTGGATAAAAATAAATAATACCAACAATAATTCCAAGATTATATAAAATTGGACTAATAGCATAGATAAAAAATCTTCGATACGCTTGAACTACCCCACCAAACAATTGAGAAACACCAAGCAAAAATGGTGATAGAAAAAGGATTTTGGTAAATAAAATTAACTCATCCGAATAAGAACCAGCCAAAATATCAGGAACGAAAATTTTCAAAAGAGGTTCTGTAAAAAGAAAAACAATAGAAATAATTATAATTGCTAAAAAAATAAAAACTGTAAATAAACTATTAATTGTTTTTTGAAATTCAATTATGTCATCTTTTCTTTTTGAAAAAATAGGAACCAAAACTGCTGCTGAAACCAATGCTGTCACAATAACAAAAAGTAAATCAGGTATTCGAAAAGATGCGTAATAAACATCAACAATTTCAGAAGCACCAAAGTTAGCGGCCAGTAATCTATCCCTGATCAAAGCCAGCACTTGTGACAGGAAAGCAAAAATCGCCAAAAGATAAGCTGCTTCGTGTAGCCCTTTAATTTCCCTACCTAAAAAAGTAATAATTCTTTTAACCATTATTCAATTTCAACTTGTTCGACAGACTGAAATTCTTCTTCTGTAAGATCTTCAGTTTCTAATTCTGCTTCAGCTGACTCTTCAATCGGTGGTTCATCTCTATTTTCTGGTTCATCATTAATTGGTGGATCAACTATATCAGAACCAAAAAATGGTGGGTTACCGCCTTGAAGATTTTGCAAAATGAACCGAACTTCTTCATTATTAGGATTTAACTGCATCAAATCATTAAATTGTTTGATTGCATCTTGTCTCCTGTTGACTTCATAATAACTTAGACCCAAAAAATATTTTGCATTTGCATAAAATGGACTCCTGATTAAAGCAGACTCAAAAGAACTAACTGCGGATTGGAAATTATTATCTTGATATTGCAATAATCCTAATTGGAAAAAAGTTACAGGATCATTCGGTCGAACGAGAGTCGTCAGGCGAACATTTTCTATTGCCTTTTCAATTTCACCTTCTAAAACATTAATTCTTGATAACAAATAAACCGCATCAGTATAATTTGATTTTATTTCAAGTGCTTGATTAATTAATTCTTTTGCTTTTTCTAAATTATCAGTTGAAAAGTAAATTCTAGCTAAAGCAAGTGGGATTCTAGGATCTTTTGGATTTAATTCTCTGGCTTGATTCATGAAATTAATAGCTTGATCAGAAATACCATCAATCTCTAAAGATGTTAGCCCTGCAAACAAATTTCCCAAATAATAAAAATTATTGTAATTTGTTTTATCATATTCAACTGCAGCACTAGCTAACCTAATTGATTGAGCAATATTATTTTCAAAAGAAATTATTCTATCAGACTCTGGAATATTTTGATTATTTTGTGCTTGTAGAGCTCTAACTTGAAAGATTTCTGAAAGATTCCTCAAACTAATATCATTCTGATCAAATGTTATAGAAGCACTAATTCTTTCCTGAGCTAAATCAAAATTATTTTGTTGAATAGAAATTAATCCTTGTCTTTGATAAACATTAGCAACCAGTTTCTCAATTAAATTATAACCAATGAAAATTGACCCCAACAAAATAACGACTATCAAGAAAATATAAACAAAACCATATTTAGGAGATTTAGAAATGCTAAATTCTGCAATACCTAATATTTTTTCTCGATACAAAGATCCTATAAAAATTGAACTAAACAAAAATGTTAGGAATAAGTTTGTATAACTAGGAATATAGATAAAGGACATAATCCACAAATACAAAGATGCTAAAAATGATGACACTAAAATAAATTTACTCTCATTTGAATTGAATTTTTTGAACAAGTTGTTAAAACCAAGATAAATAAAAGTTAATAGGAAAGCTAACCATGAAAGAACTCCCAAAAGTCCATTTTTAACAAAATATGTTGGAATTAAACCATACCCATATCTAAAATCGGTACTCCAAAGCTCTGTTAAATTAATTGTATCCGGCTTTAATTTTACCCATTGATTAACAAAAGGTTCTCCACTTCCAACAAGTAAATTATCTTTCAAAGATCCCTCAATAATATCATAAGT
>CAZRAX010000013.1:6010-14126 GCA_964598245.1 uncultured Candidatus Saccharibacteria bacterium
ATAAGTTGCAGTAACTGATGGTCTGATATCTACAAAATTAATATTTGCTGAAGATTGAAATCTTGAAACTAAATTAGCACCAGATAATATAATAAATAAAGAAATAATTAAAATAACCAGAGGAACCCTTGGAAAACTTTTTTTATCCCCACCTTCAAAAACTTTCTCATTAATTAAGAAATAAATAAAAATCAAAAGTGAAAAAATTCCAATAACAACCCAAAGTTCAAAGAAACCAATTAAAACTAGAAAAATCAAGAAAAAAGGTATCAAAGAATACATCAATATTTTTAAACCTTTGTTGATATTTTTAAAATATTGAATTGAAAACAAATTTAAAATTAAAATAAGTCCAATAAAAATTCCAAAATCAAACCATTTACCGATTGTATTAGTAATATTAGTAAAGAAAAAACCAAAATTTGGAACTAAATTAGGTAAGGTAATCAGAAAAATTTGAAAAATAATAATAATTACAGATGACAAACCAAGAACTAAATAGATTAGATAAGAGTTTTTAATATTTTTAAAAATAAATGAGGCAACAAAGAAAAAAATAAAAAGAGACAACAAAACCACAGAAGAATCTAGACCGAAATCTCTTCCCCAAAAAGAAACATTAAAGCTGTTTGATAAAAAAGTAGAGGCCAAATTTACAACAACAACAAAAACAGCAAATAAAGATAATAAATTAAAAGGAATATAAAATTTTTCTTGTCTAAAACTATTAATCGACCAAATAAATAAAATGGCATAAATAGTTATTAACAAAGTAAATCCTTTCAAAGAAGCGACATCTAAGAAATTATTAGGAATAAATATAATCGGTAAAAGAAAAGTTAATATCGTAGTCAAGATAAAAATAATTGAGAAATCTGATTTTTGTTTTAAATCGCTGTTGGTATCTATTTGTTCTTCTGGCATAAATTTAATGTTAATTTATTAATTAACTCATTATAATAGAGATTGGTCTTTTATCAAAATGAAAAATCCACTCCGAAAGAGTGGATTTTTCCAAGGTATACAATAAGCCGAATCCTGTCCAGAATCTATTATTAGATTCTTGAGTAATTATTTATCTGATTCAAAAGTTACCTAATGAATTCAAGCGGCACTTCGGTTTTTTGATAAATCAAATTAACCGACACGACCTTGCATACAGGTAAAGATTTAGCCGTTTCACCCGCAATATTACTATTGCGACTTAACCAAAACATTTATCTCGAGAGCTAAATTTTTTGGCTATCTTTTCTTTTTCAAAAAAAGACGTCTCTGCTCGCACCTCGCAAGTTACCTTGGACGGGCGTTACCCGCTACCCTGCTACTTTTGGCGCAAGCCAAAAGTGTATGTTCGGACTTTCCTCGATGATTAGTTGACCGAAATTCTAATCACCGCAATTACTTAGCATACCTATACTTAATTATAACACTTATTAAAGTTAAGTCAAAAACCACTCATAACAAAATATTGTGGATGGTTTCTTGTGCTAAGTTTTCAATAATTTATTTTGAAGCTTTTTCATTCGCCTCTTGAGCCAAAACATCATCAGTTTCACAAACTCCACTTGAACAAGCAAGTTCTTGCTTCATATCAATCTCATTAGTACTCTCGTATGCAAGAATTTTTGAGAAATCAATATGGTCGACTTTTCTAACCATTTCTTCATATTTTTCTTTATTAATTTCTTCATAAGGAGCTAATTGATAAGCATGATCTGATCGAGGTAAAAATGATAATCCACCAACATAATCCCAGTTTTTATAAATCCAATTACCAACCTCTAACCATTCATCATCACCGACAGAAACAGTCACTGAAGGATTGTGTTCTGTGTAATTAGTTTTTACTAATTTCCAATGCTCTAATTGATCAAGTGCAGTAACTTGGTCTTTAAAAATAGCATCTTTGGGAGATTTCACTGGAAATTCTAAGACAAATGTAGGAGCATCTTCATAACTATAACCAACCTCGGGGTAATAAGGAACATTTTGATCTTTTAACATTTTGAAAAGTGAGTCCGTACGACCAATTCTGATTCTTCTAATATAGTATTCTGCATGTCTTGGATGCATACCAGATGAAGAATCAACGACTTGAGAAACAGTTCCCGAAGGCTTGGTTGTTGTAATACAGGTTGATTCATTAATTCCAAATCTCTTAGCAAATTGCTTATTAATTTTAATAGATTCTTTTTGCAGTTTTTGCAAAACTTTGGCATCACGAACAACTTTAGAATCCCATTGACCTGTCAAAGAAACACCAAGTAGTGCTTCACTCTCACAATTTTCTTTCCATTTCTTTGAAAGATAAGGGAATTTTGTCAAAGTTGCCTGATAAGTCCCCAAAATAGTTGCTAATTTAATTTTTTTCAAAAGTGAAGCTTCTGTATCGTTTGATCGACAAACAACTTCTGATAAATTACAAAATTGTTTCGATTGCAAAATAATTTCTCCACAAGGATTTGTTCCCCACTGAATATCATCACCAACTTTTTCAATTCTTCTTTTTGGTAATTGATTTTTAAGACTTCCACGGTTGAAAATTCCTCTTTCACCTGTTTGTCCTTCTACAAGAGAAAGCCACTCACTCATAAATTCTGATGTAGTAGGTCTGACTTCATAAACAGCAGAGTTATTGGCCATTGATCTTTGAGGATGATTAATCCAAAACTGACCGTCTTTTGCTTCTCTCATTTCAAGATCATTTAAATCAGAAAGTGAAATCATGGCACTACGACGAACACCACCGACAACTACAATTCTACCAATCATACAAGCGATATCGTGGACATCAATATTTGAAAGACGGCGACCTTGTTTTGCTAAAACTTTTGACTTGGCAAATTCATGTAATTCTTTTAATGGACCTGGACCAGATGCTTTACCTCCTTTTGTTTTTAGTCTTGCTCCTTCTGGACGAACCTGAGAATAATCAAATTCGATATCTTCTCCATCAAACCAAGCTTTTAGACCAGCTGTTAATGAATCACACCAACCTTCGGTGGAATCAGCGACAATATGAGTAGCTCTTTTCTTGCCAGTTTGTCTTTTAATTTGAGGAAATTTTTGAACATTTTCAGATTCAGCAGAAAATCCAACACCAGTTCCCGACATACAAACATACATAATCTCAGCAAAGTCCTCCACTCTTGATGGAGCAATGAATGAACAGTTATAAGCACAAACATTTGTTTTACTAGCAGCTTCACCAGCAAATTGCATCAATCGCATTGATGGCATAATTTCTTGTTTTAAAATTGCTTGACGAATTTCTTCGTATTCTGAATCTTTTAGTTTTTTACCAATATTCTGTTTCATAAAATCAATATATCTACCGACAGTTTCAATCCATGTTTCTCGACGGTTTTCAGATTCAATCCATTTTGAATAAGTTCTGTAATATACAAATTCAGCAAGTGGATTTCGGAAATATTTTTTACTTTCTTCTGCGAGTTTTTTTACTTTCGGAGGAATAACAATGGCTTTTTGGGCACGAATTTTTGCTCTTTCTTCACGATAAAGAATATAATGTTTGGCTGTATTAGCGTATTTATTTAAAATGAGTTGCTGTTCAACAATATCTTGGATTCCCTCAACTGTTGGGATAAAACCCTTGAAGGTTTTAGAAATATTAGCGAGCTCTGCATGAACTCTTTCTCCTACAAATCTGGCGTCTTCACGATCACCCTCATTTGTATTGGTAATGGCTTTGTATATGGCATTCTCAATTTTACCTATATCAAATGGTACTATTGTACCATCTCTTTTTCTGACACTTTTTACAAACTTAGAAGATTTTTGAGAACTTTTTTTTACCATATTTGTGCTAAATTAACTGCTAAAGTTGCTTTATTCTAACCCCTAAATACTGTTAAAAAACTGTGGATAACTCATACCAAAATAGAATAGCCGAGATGTAAAGCTTAGTCTTGTAAGAGCTTTTTAAATTAGTCTGAAATTGATTTTATATTTTATAAATGAAAAAATTATAAAATATTAATTTCATCGCCTTTTTTGATTGCATTTTCATCGGCAAAACCAGCTGGCATTTCCAAAACATATAATGATTCATGTTTTGGCTTAAAAACATTGGGGTAAGTTTCTGGTTTTATATTTTTTTCTATATGAACAACCTGATATTGTTGATTAAACCAAATAATGTCAATAGGAAAATTCATATTTTTCATCCAAATACCATGATAATCCTCTTTCTCAAAAACAAAAAATAATCCTCGATTTTTTTCTAAACTATTTTTACCACTTAGACCCTGAATTCTCTCTTCATTAGTGTCAGCAATATGAATTTTAATAACTGATTGACCAAAAACAGCTGTTTTTTGTTCAATATAATCATAAATAAAACTATTATCCTTAAATTCTTGATAAATTGGGACAGTAAATAAAAAAACAAAAAAAACACTGTAACCAATGACGGTTTTAGCAGATGTTATAATTAATTCATCAATTATTACCCTGTTAGAAAAAATCATAGACTAATATTTTAAAAGTTTTTGAAACAAGCCAACTCTAATAAATTTAAATTCTTGATCAATAATTCTATTTCGACCGGTCAAAACAGCTACTCCTCTCCAAAAAATATTATCAATGGTACTTTCTTCAGAAATAATCACTTGAGTTTTATTTCCTTGAGATAATGAGTAGCTCCAAATCCCCTCTAATCCTGTTTTAGTATTCCTCATCTTAACAACATATTTATTAATTGGTTTTCTTTCAATAATTTCGTATTCCCTTGATTCATTTTCGGAAATAATTTCTCTCCATTTCAAAATATTCCCAAAACTTTTTTCTATAATTTCAATTTCAACAACATCTTTTTTATAATTAACATGACTTTCTAAATTAGTTATAACTTCCCAAACTACTTCTATTCGATCATCATATAATGCGCTGGATGTTTTTTTATATTCAGTATCAAAATAACCACCGAAAGCAATAATCGTTGAGAAAACTAATATAGTAATAACTATTATAGGTAAAATTATTTTATACATACCTTTAATTATAAAACATATAATTTTAGATTGATACAAAAGATATCAACAAAACTTATTGATACTGAATATAAATAGGATTTGGTCTTAGTTTTAATAATTCTTCTGGTGTTAAAAGCCGGTGCGGCTCTTCCTTTAAATCATTTTTATAAAAAATCTTGAATCCAGTAAATTGAATCGGCTCTGGTGACACAACATAATCATAAGTGTTAAATTTTCTAGCTGGGGAACCCCAGCCATCCATATGAACAACAATTTGAACTTCTGGGGTTGGTTTAATATTTTGATAATTTCTAACCATTTTGTGGGTGAAACGATGAATGACCAAAACTTTTGGTGGTAAATTATTTTCTTTAACAATTTCAGATAAATAATCAATAACAAAATTAATATCCTCATCTGTGTAATGACCAATAACTGTTCCTGGTTTATCACCAGTTTTCATAGAAAATTCTGGATCAATTCCTAAATGAACTTTTGGTAATTTTAAATATTCTTCTATAAAAGGAAGCTCTTTTTGGATGGTGCTTAATCCTACCTGAAGATCTAAGAAAACAATGCCGTCAATTTTTTCAGCCATATTAACTGCCCTTTCAATTTGCTCATCTGGCATTCGCAATGTATAGAGACCTTCCTCACCAGGGTTTGCTTGGGCGGTACTGGCAATATAGTGAACTGCTGGTAATGCTGGTATTTCCGAATCAGCGTTATTCCAATTATCAATTTCTTTCTGAAGTCTTTCTAAGACTTTTTCCTCTGAAAATTCCCCCAAGATTCCCATTCTTTCAGAATAAAAATTTCCATAATATGCAATAATCCTGTTGAAAGGTAAAATAGCACCATATTTTGGGTAAGGAGCGTCTTTGACTGGATACAAATAATCTTCCTTTAGCTCAACAGTTGTTGTTGAAATTTCAGTGATTGTGGTAGTTGCAGTTTTAATTTCAGTTGTTGTTGCAACTTCAACATATTTTGGTGGTGGATTATTGGCAACATACTCTGATAATCGATCATATTCTTTTTTATCTAACCTAGGTTCTGGTTTTATTTCTTCGACCTTTTCAACTAAGGCACCAACAATAACATTACTATCGTAATTTTGAGTATTTCCAAATCTCCAAAAAAAAGTTAGAAATATAATCAACAACAATAAGCAAATAATTATCAGTATTTTTTTCATTTCCGTTATTGTATCAGATTAATATTTTTTTGATAAAAATTAATTAAAGCTTTGACTCCTGCAAGATTTCTTTGCCATTCTGCTGATTCGCGAGTTTCTAATTCAACTGTAATAGCGGGAATTCCAATTGAAGCCAACCAGCCTTCAGCATCTCCAGTAATTGGATAAGCATCAAATATTTCAACTGCGCGATAATTTCCAGCATCAGCATAAGCGTTCATGATAGAAATTGTTTCTGGCAAAATCCCTTCTTCACACTCAGACGCATAAACAGCATTGGCTTTGCTGTGCCAAAAAATAACAGCGACTGGTGAATTACTAACAACATAATTTTTCAATGCCATTGCCTCTGGTTCAGAAAAAACTGTTTCTCCAGCACTAACAACTTGTCCTCTCCAAGTACTTTCTGGTTGCCACTTACAATCAAAGTTTCTGTTCAAATCAACATTGTTAGCATTAAATCTAGCTGATGCCAAAAGATTTTCATCACTTATAACATCATTAGAATTAAATCTTCCCTCTTTTCCAACAACCTTATACAAACCATCTGGATTCAAAACAGGGATAATTGTTATCTTTAAATTATCTGGAATAATTTGAGGATTGGAATCAAAATAATCAATAAATTCATAAGCTAGCAAAACACTATTGTATTCATAACCACCATGAATACCACCAACTAATAAAATTTCTGTTTCCCCATTCCCAAAAGAATGCTTTTCAATTCTACGATCTTCAACAGATTGTCCAATTTGTTTTACACTTGGTTCTTCTTGAATAATTGCTGGTTCTAAAATGACTTCAACTTCTTGCTCTTTATCCAAAAATAGGAAAAGGCCAATAATAACCAAGACTAAAACAATGACCCCCGCGATAATACTTTTTCCAAATGATGTCATCTTAAATTTTAATTACTATAATAATCAATTACGGCTTCAACTCCAGCTTTATTTTTTGATAATTCAGTATCTTGATGATCTGAAAGCAGAATACTAATTGCGGGTACACCCTCTTTAGATAACCAATTAACCATATCTCCTGTGATTTCATAAAAATCAAATTCTTTATAAGCAGGATATCCTGAAGCACTTGAATAAACATTAGTTAACTCCGAAGTTTCATCCAAAACTCCGTTGTGACAATTTGAAGCAAAAACTCCACCAGCAGAACTGTAATAGACAATGACTGCCTTTGGATTTGCACCTTGGATATAGTTTCTAATCGCCTGACTTTCTGGTTCAGAAAAAGCATTATCACCACCATCAACATCTCGATTTTGCCATTTACCAACGGCTTGCCAATCACAATCAAAATTTCTATTCAAATCTACTCCATTGCCATTAAATCTTCCGGCGACCTTATCTTGATCAGAAGCAGTAACATCAGATGATGAAAAATTTGTCGAATTATCTACAACTTTTCCTAGACCATCTGGGTTTAAAACAGGAATAATTGTAAGTTTAATATCTTCTGGAATAAGTTCTGGATTACCATTAAAATAATCAATCAATTGATTATTTAAAAGAGCAGTATTCCATGAATAACCACCATGAATACCACCAACTAATAAAATTTCTTTATCGCCATTTCCAAAATGATATGCAGTAATTTGCTGATTATTTGCAGAATTACCAATAATATTTTGTGAAGCATATTGCTCTTCTTGTGGTTCTTGCTCTATCGATTCTTCTGAAATTTCTTGAGCCACATTTTCATTCACCTGGTCTTCTGGGACATAGGTATCTTGTTCACCATTTCGAATTAAAAAGAAGGCGGCAACACCAATTAAAATAATAATTAAAACGATTATAATTGCTTTTTTCATAATAGTTCCATATTAACATAGATTATAAAAATACAATAAAAAAGCGCGCCATTACTAGCGCACTTGTTCAAAAAATTCTTTTTGAGCTTTAGTTAAGGG
>CAZRAX010000014.1:0-11256 GCA_964598245.1 uncultured Candidatus Saccharibacteria bacterium
GTTTGCGCTGTATGTTTCGCTTCGCGAACCATACACGCGCTGCACTCGGACGAAATGAAAACAAGTTTTCATTTCGCTCCTCGTTTGCGCGTGTAGCTCAGCTGGTTAGAGCGCGTCACTGATAATGACGAGGTCCCAGGTTCGAGTCCTGGCATGCGCACATGAAACAAAGGAACCGGCTTCCGTAAGAAGTCGGTTCCTTTTTGGTATAAGATACTGTTTTATATCCCTTATGCCCTTTTTTTAGATAGTGATATAATTAAAATACTTAATAACTTAATTTATTTATCATGTTTTATTATATTTTTCCATTTTTTTTAATACCAATTCTTTTTATTGCTTTTGTTGTTCATGTTTTGGTGAAATTACATTCTTTCGACAAAGAAATTAAATTCTTGAAAAGAAATATCGGTACTAGTAATCCAAAAGAAAATATTTCTCCTCCACAAGAAATAAAATACGATAATAAAATTCAAGAGCAATCGATTGTTGAGCCAATTCAACAAGCAGTACCACAACCTGTTCAGCCAATAAACCCAACTTCATATGAAGATGATATTTTGAGCGACTTTTTCAATTGGTTCAAAGAAAATTGGGTTATGAAACTTGGTGTATTATTTGTTTTACTTGGTTTCATTTTCTTCATTAGTTATGCCTTTGTTGTTGGCTGGATTGGTCCTTTTGGTAAAATAGCAACTGGTTTTATTATTGGTGTGGCCATAATTCTATTTGCCAACACAAGAATGGAAAAAAATGTTAAACAAGGTGCACCACTAATTATATTAGCCGTGGCTATTATTTTGTTTACTACATATTATGCTAGTTATGTTTATGAGATATTTAATGAAATAATTAGTCTATTGGTTGTATTGATTGTTGCTGGTTATGTAAATATTGTTGCACTTCAGTATAATTTAAAATCTTTATCTGTTGTTGGGCTATTAATAGCTGGTTCAGCACCATTTTTTGCTAATAGTTCTTCTCCTAATTTTGTTTTTCTATTTTCTTATCTTGCTGTTATTGTGGTCGCTCATTTATGGATTATGTACTATAGAAACTGGAGATTTCTTGGCTCAATATCATCTTGCTTGATTTTATTTTATTCCTTGATTTATTTTGGGAGTTCTCTTTTTAATTCAGTAAATTCAAATAATCTTACCATTTTGTTAATTATTATGGGTCTTGCTGCAATTTTATTCATAACAAATGTCCTAAATATTTCTAAATTTAAAGATGAGTCTAGTGGTAGTGATGGTAGTTTAGCGATCTTTAACGGTGTTTTGATTGGTGTTTGGGTTATTTTTGATCCGTATTTGGGCTCACTTTATAGTTCAGTTGATGTTAAGACTCTGTTGTTAGCTATTTGGATGATTATTTTTGCTTTTGGTAGTTATTTTGTTTTTATTAAAAACAACAAATTATCATTCTTTTATATTTATTCAATGGTTTCAATTGTCTATTTAGCTATTTTAACAGCTTTGCAACTAGAGGGTAATTCATTAGTTTTTGCTTATATTTTTGAAAGTGCTGCCATATCTTTGATTGGTTATTTTATAACTTCTAAATTAGATGTTGGTTATAAATTATCACTTCTAATGATTCCACCTGCTTTAATGAGTTTGCAGAGCTTCTTTTCAAGCAGCTGGAGAACGTCTATCTTTAATCAAGATTTCGCTATTATTTCAAGTATGATTTTGATTTTGATAGGAGTTGGCTATTTCTATATGGTTGTTAAAAAAGAAGAAGATGAAGATTATATTTCTGGTTTGGAGATAAAACCGCATAGTCTAATGATTATTACTGGTAGTATATATTTGTACGGACTTATTTGGGTTTCATTAACTTCGTTTTATGATGGATCTCAAATAGCAATAATGCTTTCACTCGCTATTTATACAATTATTGGTCTTTCGTGTTATGTATTTGGCAAAGTTAATGATCGAATTATTTTCCGAAGATATGGATTATTCTTACTTTTAGCTGTAATTGCTAGATTATTGTTAGTTGATGTTTGGAGTATGGATACTATATTAAAAGTTGTTACCTTTGTGATCATCGGTGTCATGTTTATAAGTACCGCCTTTATTGGTAAAGATGGAAAAGAAAATAGAGAATTATCAAATAATAATGTTAATAATTAAAAATATGAAAAGAATTTTATTTATTTTATTTCTCTGTTTATTACCAATATCGGTATTTGCTTTAACTCCAGAAATTCCTCCCAAATTAGTAGAAAAAATTGATGTAATAAAAAATTATCGTAGTTTTGTTAGTGTTGAATCTATAAATATTAATGTCCCAACTGTTGTTGAATTAAAGTTAGAGGGTATTAATACTAATAATAATCAATCTTTTTTAGTTTATGATCGGTCTGAAGAAAAATTTATATCTTCTCTTTTAATTAATAATTATTCTAAAAATCAAAAAACTTTTTCTGTTGTGGGTGAGGGCGGGGTGCTTAATTCAATTAATGATGGAGACTATGAAAGTAGCGAAACATTTATGTTACCTATTGGTGATCAACTGGGTTCAGTTGAATTGATAATTAATTATGATGGAAAAATCAGAACTGATGGCTTTAATTTTAAATTAGATAGCTATGTTTCATTACCAAATTTTGTAACAATATCCTATGTTGATGATCAAAACAGTAGAAATATTATAGCTTCTAATATCAAACCTAATAATAGCAAGATAAACTTCCCAGAAGTGATTTCTGATCAGTTCATTGTTAAATTTGATTATATTCAACCTCTTAGAATTACAGAAATATCTTTTGATGATTTAGATTTAATTTCTAGTGAAATACCAGGTCTTCGATTTCTTGCTAAACCAAATAATACTTATGAAGTTTATTTTAATCGAGAAAATTATGTGAAAGTTAATTTTAGTGAGAGCCCCAACCTCTCAGATAATAGAGATATTATAGAAATTAGTTACACCACCTTGGGTCAAAATAGTCTTTTTGTTGAATCTGATATCGATGATGATGGTGTTATTGATAAGATTGATAATTGTGTTCACATAGCCAATTCAGATCAAATAGATATCAATAATAATGGTAGAGGAGATGCTTGTGATGATTTTGACAAAGACGGAGTTATAAATTCACAAGATAATTGCCCAAACGACCCCAACAGAAATCAATCTGATATCGATGGTGATGATATCGGTGATTCCTGTGATGAAGAAGAAAGCAGAATAACAGAGAAGTACCCTTTTATTGTTTGGGGCGGTATTCTTCTAGCTGTTTTAGTATTTGTTTTGTTGTATTTTAGTGCTATTAAAAAAATAAAAGTTCAGAAAGAAGAAGTGGCTGAAAATCAAGAAGATCAAAACTAGTTTATTTGATTTAATATGTTAAAATAAATATATTATGAATGATGAAATTAATGATAGTCAAAATGATGATTTAGAAGAACAAATTGAAAAAGCTTCTAACGAATCACAAAATAGTCCAACTGATAGAGAGGAAAAAACCTCAAAAGACGGCGAAGGTCTTTCTCCAGATCTTGGAACTGCAAAAGACCAACTTAATAGAGAAGACGGTATTGAAATTCTTTAAATCAATTTATTTGATAAGATTTGGTTCAACCACTAGAGAAATCTCAAATTTCTTTTCAACCTTTTTGGTAATTTCATCTACAAATTTTTCTAAATCTTTAAAATCTGCATCCCCACAATTTACCAAGACTAGTGCGCTTTTATTGTGAACTTTAATTTTTTTATCAAAAACTTTTCCTTTAAAACCACATTTTTCAATTAACCAACCACCTGAAATTTTAGTTTGACTATTACTTGCTTTGTATTGGGGGATCTCTGGGAATTTTTTAATTAATTTTTTAGCAAAATCATTTGAAATAATCGGATTCTGAAAAAATGAACCACAGTTAGGCTCTTTCTTCCAATCAGGTAATTTTTGTCTACGAATTTCTATAACGGCTTGCCTAATTTCTTTTAGGGAGGGGTCCTTTTTTTCTTTGGCTAAAAAATAAAGTGAAAGATCTTTGTAGATTGGCGGATCAGGATTTTTTTTCTTTAAACAAAAACCAACATTCAATACAGCAAATTTCCCAATGTTTTCTTTCAAAATACTATTTCTATACGAAAATTGACATTCTGAATTAGAAATTTGATAGAATTTTTGAGTTTCAAATTCATAAACTTCAACATTGATAATACAATCTTTAACTTCTTGTCCGTAAGCCCCAATATTTTGAATTGGACTTGCCCCAACGGTACCGGGAATTGCTGATAAACACTCAATTCCTGAATAATTATTAGAAACAGCCCATTCAACAAAACGATCCCAATTTAAACCAGCTGAAACCTTTAAATTAATAAAATTTTCATCTTCATAAGTTTTAATAATATCTTTTTGTTTAAATTTAACAAAAATTTTATCATGATAACCGTTAGCAAAAATAGTGTTTGATCCTTCTCCTAAAAAATAGATTGGTAATTTTTGTTTTTTTGCAAATTCGTCCAACTCTTTTATTTCTGAATCTTTCTCAATTTCAACTAAAAATTTAGCAGTGCCACCAATTTTCATAAAAGATAATTTTTTCAGACTGACATCTTCGTAGATTTTCATGTTTGCAATTATATCATAAGTGATATACTTACTCTATATTTATGAAAAAAGATGAAAATCAACAAAAAATTGGCTTTTTGATTAAAAGTCTCCGCCAAAGCAAAAACTTAACTCAAAAAGAATTTGCTAAACTTTTAAAAACTTCTCAAAGTGCTGTTGCCAGAATGGAAAATGGTAATCAAAATTTTACAACTCAAGAAATTTCAAAAATTAGTAAAGTTTTGAATCGAAAAATTATTTCAATTAATGAATCTATTGATTTTGAGATTGAAGGTGCTAGAAAACTACATGGATCTATTTCTGTTAATACTTCAAAAAATGGAGCATTAGCTTTGATGGTGGCAAGTTTAATTAACGATGGTAAAACAATTATTAGAGATGTACCGCAAATAGAAGAAATTAATCGTATCACTGAACTCTTTGAGGTTATTGGTGTTTCAATTCGTCGAGTTAATTCAAAAGATATTGAAATCAAGACTCCTAAAAAATATAAAATTCAAAATCTTTTGAATGAATCAGCAGAAAAAATTCGTTCTGGGTTAATGCTTTTTGGGCCACTTGTTCATTATGAGAAAAAATTTAAATTACCACATGCTGGTGGTTGTAAAATGGGGCAGAGAACAATTGCCGCTCATAAATATGCTTTGGAAGAATTTGGAATTGATATTAAAACAGATGAAAAAAATTATAATGTCACAGTCAATAAAATTAAACCTGCTGATATTGTTATGTATGAAATGAGTGATACAGCAACTATTAATGCACTTTTGGTTGCAGCAAAAATACCTAAAAAAACAACTATTTCTTTTGCTTCAGCTAATTATCAGGTTCAAGATGTTTGTTTTTTGTTAGAAAAATTTGGTGTCAAAATTAATGGAATTGGTACTACAACTCTTGAAATAATTGGTAAAGAAAAAATTAATCAAAATACTGAACATTATGTTAGCGAGGATCCAACTGAGGCAATGTTTTGGTTGGCTTGTGCAATTATGACCAAGTCAAATTTAAAAATAAAAAGATGCCCAATTAATTTTTTATCTTTAGAGTTATTGAAATTAGAAAAGATGGGATTGAAGTACAAAAAAGGTAAAAAATACAAAGCTAAAAATAAAAAAACAGAGCTTGTTGATATTGATGTTAAAAGTTCAAATTTACAATCTCTTGATGAAAAAATACATGCTAATCCTTATCCCGGAATTAACACCGACAACTTACCATTTTTTGCCTCAATTGCGACGATTACAGAAGGAACAACTTTGATTCACGATTGGATGTGGGAAAATAGAGCAATTTACTTTACTGAATTAAATAGGTTAGGAGCGAGAGTCGATTTGGCTGACCCGCATCGAGTTTTTATTACCGGCCCAACGAAATTAAAAGCAACTCAAATTGTCTGTCCACCAGCATTGCGACCAGCAACAATTATTTTAGTTGCAATGTTGGCGGCACCAGGAACTTCGATTTTGAGAAATGTTTATTCAATTCGTAGGGGCTATGAAGATGTAGCAGAAAGACTTAATTCAATTGGTGCCAAAGTTAGAGTTATTAAAAGTTTTTAACAACTAGTCAAATAAAAAAAATCTGTTAGACTTACCTCTGTAATTTTTATGAATTTAAAGAAAAAAACAAAAATTGTTGCCACCATTGGTCCAGCTTCTAGTAATGTTAAAACTTTAACCAAGATGGCTGAAGCGGGGATGAATGTAATTAGAATGAATTTTTCTCATGGTGATTTTGCCGAACATCAAGAAAAAGTTGATAATGCTAGAATTGTTTCCAAAAATATTGGGATTCCTTTGGCTCTTTTGCAAGATTTGGGTGGTCCAAAAATTAGAACTGGTGAATTTGCTACAGATTCTGGTCGTGTCACAATAAAAAAAGGTCAAACTTTTACTCTAACAACTCGTAATGTAAAAGGTAATCAAAAAATTTGTTCAGTTTCATATAAAAAATTACCAAAAGAAATCAAAGTTGGGCACATTGTTATGGTTGATGATGGTAAAAAGAAAATGAAAGTTACTGACATAAAGGGCCAAGATATTATTTGTAAAGTATTAGTTGGTGGGGAATTAAAGGGGCGTAGAGGGATTAATTTACCCAACACGAATATTACGATTTCTTCTTTGACTGCTAAAGATAAAAAAGATATTGAATTTGGCTTAAAAAACAATGTTGATTTTTTTGCTCTGTCATTTGTTCGTCGTCCAAAAGATGTCTTGGAATTGCGGCGAATTCTAGATAAAGCAGGAAGCCAAGCTGCAATTATTTCAAAAATTGAAACTCCGCAGGCTGTAGAAAGTATAGATAAAATCATTGAAGTTTCAGACGGAATTATGGTTGCCAGAGGTGATTTGGCTATAGAAATTCCAGCTGAAAATGTACCAATTATTCAAAAGATGATTATTCATAAATGTAATCACGCTGCAAAACCTGTCATCACTGCAACTCAGATGCTTGAATCGATGATTAATTCGCCAGTCCCAACTCGTGCCGAGGTCTCTGATATAGCAAATGCTATTTTAGATGGAACTGATGCGGTGATGCTTTCCGAGGAAACAACTCTTGGGCAGTACCCTGTCGAGTCAATAGATGTTATGGCTCGTGTTGCATATCGAACTGAAAATGATTATTTACATGAACAACTTTTGAATTCTGTTGATCGAATAAATCCAAAAAATGTCGGAGAATCTATTGCTGCTAGTGCTATTAAAACTGCTCACAGAATTGATGCAAAGTTTTTAGTTTCTCTAACCAATAGTGGTTATAGTGCTAGAGTTTTATCAAGACACAGATCTCAATTACCAATTCTTGTTTTTACACCAAATAATGACACTTATCATAAAATAAATTTAAATTTTGGTTGCTGGGTTTTCAAAATGGATAAATATACAAAATTCACTAATGCTATTGCTGGTATCAAAAAAGAAATTTTAAAAAATAAATTAGCTAAAAAAGGAGATAAAATCGTTATCGCATCAGCCAGGCCTTTTGGCAAAAAGACTGAAACAAATATGATGACGGTAGAAATAATTTAAAATATTTTTTCTCTTTGACTTTTCAAATCAAAAAGGTAGTTTATATTTATGTCAAATTTATACATTGTTGCAACACCAATTGGAAATTTGGGAGATATAACTTTTCGGGCGATTGAAACTTTGAAAAGTGTTGATTTTGTTTTGTCAGAAGATACAAGAGTTACAAAAAAACTTTTGCAACACTATGATATCAATGTCAAAACTATTAGTTTTCACGAACATAGTTTAGAAAAAGATTTTCAAAAAGTTTTTGAATTGTTAAAAGGTGATAAAAATTTAGCTCTAGTTAGTGATGCCGGAACCCCATCAATTGCCGATCCAGGGTCTCGGTTGATTAATTTTTTACGAGAAAAAGAGATGTCAGATGAGATTTCTAATTTGAATATTATTCCATTACCTGGGGCTAGCTCGCTGACAACAGCAATTTCTGTGGCCGGATTACACGGAACAGAATTTTATTTTGCCGGTTTCATCCCCAAGAAAAAAGGTAAAATGACTTTTCTAAAATCCATCCCTCATTTAGTTGATCAATTTGGAGCAATTATTTTTTTTGAGTCAGGTCATCGAATTTTAAAAACCTTTCAAAAAATGGAAGAAATCTATGCAGAAAATGATTTTCAGCCAAAAATTATCTTAGCTAAAGAATTAACTAAAATTTATGAAAAAATTATTGTCGGAAATCCAGAAAAAATTATTGAATTTTTAACAAAAAAAGAGCATCAAAAAGGTGAATTTGTTGTGATTATCGAAAAGTGATTCTACCTTTATTTTTGTACGGTTTTTATCAACAGTTTAGAGTAAAATAATAATTGTTTTTTTGATATAATTAAAGAATGGGAGAAATCCGCAAATCGTCTTTAATATTGGGTATTATAGTTCTTTTGTTTTTGTCTTTTTACCAAACAGCTAGTGCTTTTGAAATAAGCAGTCTTGTTGATATTAGTCAAGGTGTTACAGAAGAATTTTTGAATGCCCATACCTCTTTTGTGCCCCTAATTGATGACTCTTTTTATTTTGCTGTTGGTTCGGTTGGTTATTTAGGTGCAAGTATTTATGATGGTTTGAACAGTTTAATATCAGGAACTGTTAATTTTGTTGGTAAGACGACAAATAAAACTACTGAAAATACAAAAAAAATATTTACAAATACAATTAATCAGACTTCAAAAATTGCAAATCAAACAACAGAAACAATCACAACGAATAGCAAAAATCTAACCGCACAAGCCAATGGTTTTGTGGGGGGTACAATTGATAAAACAAAAGAAACTACTAAAAATATTTGGAATAATATTTTTTGTCCAATAAACAATTTGTTTGGTGGTGATGCGTGCGGAGTTCAGGAAGAAGACTATATTATTGTTAAAGAAATACAACCTAATTCTTTGGTAGAAAATACGGGCGGTTTTGAAATTGAAGTTGAGCAAAACAATTTGCAACAAATTCAAGAATCAGATCCTAATCAACAAGGGGTTTTTGATCGACAAAATGAATTTTCTAGAAAAACACAAATCAATTATCAAACGGTTCAAGGAGTTACTTGGGACCAATTAAATCAAAGATTGAAACTTTTTGAGAAACAGCTGGAATTAAAACCCCAAGAAATTTTAATTGTAAATGAAAGTCGATCATCAAGATCTGGAGGCAGCAGTTCCTCAGGAGTTTCAGAAGAAAGATTCAGAGCACAAATAGATGCAATCTATGATAGTCTAGGTGATTCAGTCACAGATTCTATAGGTGATGGTTCATCTAACTTCTCTGGTCAATCATTAACTGTATCAGGTGCAATTTCAGGTGGTGCAATCTCAGGTTCATCTCTATCAATCTCTGGCAACATCACAGGCACTTCTACTTTTGCTGGCCCAGTTAACATTGCCGATAACTTATTACTTGATGGAGGATATGGAACAAGTGGACAAATTATTCTTTCACAAGGTACAGGTACTGCACCAATTTGGGGTAATGTTTCTGGATTATCTGTTGGTAACGCAGATACGCTAGACTCACTTGATTCAACATATTTTTTAAGTAGAGCAAACCACACAGGCACCCAAACACTTTCAACCGTCTCTGATGCAGGTACTTTGGCTGGATTAAATGATCTTTCAACTTTTGATACTGATGACTTGAGTGAGGGAAGTAATCTTTATTACACTTTAGCTCGTTTCGATTCTGCCTTTTCTGGTAAAAGCACTACCGATCTATCAGAAGGAACAAATCTTTATTTCACTAACGCGCGTGCTCGAGAAGCTCTTTCTACAGACGCAACCGGCCTAACATATTCAACAACAACCGGGGTTTTATCTTTGAATGGTAGTTACGAAATTCCTTTAACTGCTTCTACGACAGAATGGAGTAATAAGGTTTCATCACAGTGGACTACAACAGGTTCTGATATTTATTATGATGGTGGGAATGTGGGAATTGGTACAGACAATCCTTCCAATGTTTTGTCTGTAAATGGTGATGTTGATATATCTGGGGGACTTGGTATTA
The DNA here is from genome assembly GCA_964598245.1 of uncultured Candidatus Saccharibacteria bacterium. Classification (GTDB taxonomy): domain Bacteria; phylum Patescibacteriota; class Minisyncoccia; order Phycocordibacterales; family JAACPR01; genus JAACPR01. The sequence continues at coordinate 10,126 of CAZRAX010000014.1, forward strand.
ATGTTGATTCCCCTAGTGGGCAACTTCATATGAAATCACCAACTGATGGAACAGCAACAGAAATTATTTTTGACAGATTTAGCAATGATTCAAATGGTGATGGGAATGAGCTTTGGTTTACACTTGCTGATGCAGGCGTTGGAAAATGGTATATGGGAATGAATGATGCACTTGCTCAACAACATTCATTCCAAATTGGTAATGGAGTTAGTTCTAATAATGCTTTTGTTAGATTTAATATTGATGGACTTGATATTGATATAGAAAGACCAATTAATTTTAATAGTACTAACAATTTTAATACAAAAATTAATCTACTAACAGATTCTGATTTGAATAATGAATTATTAACTTTTGTTGAAAACAATACAGACGTAATGAGTATTAGAAGTGATTTTCTCGGCACAGGAGAAGCTAATAAAATTAAATTTTATTCACATACAGAAGATGCAGATATTTTGACAATTGCTGGTGACTCGATTTCTGTAGGATCTACAACACCTTATTCAAAATTTAACATTTACCAAGATACATTTGACGCTGATGGAACTGATGCTTTTCGAATTTCTACGAAAAATGATGTTGCTAATTTTTCAATTTATGCTGGTGCTGATGTTAATGATTCAGCATGGTATCTTGATACTTCTGTTAATGAAGATATTGTTTTTAGACCTGGTGGAAATGCAGATGCCTTATTTTTAGATGGGGAATATGGGTATGTTGGTATAGGAGTAACATCACCTTCAGAAAAGTTAGAAGTCGACGGGAACATCCTAGCCGATTCTTTTATCAGATCAGGAGGAACCTCATCGCAATTTCTAAAAGCAGATGGTTCAGTTGATTCCTCTTCATATCTTACAAACCTTTCGGCTTTCGACACCGACGATCTAACCGAAGGCTCAAATCTATACTTCACAAACGCCAGAGCCATAACTGCCCTAACAGGTGAGGATATTTCGATTTTTAATAATGATGTGGGATATGCGCTAGATTCAGAAGTTGTGAAATTAACCGGAAATCAAACGGTTGGAGGGGTTAAGACTTTTTCAAGTAATGCGATTTTTGATGGCAACGTCGGTATAGGAGTAACATCACCTTCAGAAAAGTTAGAAGTCGACGGGAACATCCTAG
>CAZRAX010000014.1:11356-13672 GCA_964598245.1 uncultured Candidatus Saccharibacteria bacterium
CGGTTGGAGGGGTTAAGACTTTTTCAAGTAATGCGATTTTTGATGGCAACGTCGGAATTGGGACAGATAGTCCAGGAACGAAACTAAACATACAAGGTTTATCTTCAGATGCGAGCTCTTTACGTATTAACCATCCTCATCATAGGGATGCTAATGGAGTTGAGGATGGTCTTGGTATATCTGGAACAGAAATACAATCAAATGAATTTTATTATACGGGTGGTAGCCCTAATGCAGTAATAGGGAAAATATCATCGGTAAACTATAATACAACTAGTACAGGTTGGTTTAATGTAGAAGATAGATATAGAGCAGGATTAAGTTTCTTCACTACATATCAAAACGATTTACAAGAAAGAATGACTATAACAGACCAAGGCAACGTCGGTATAGGCATCAGCACTCCAACAAGAGATTTAGAAATTCAAGGTACAGATACCAGTATACATGTTGAAAGTGATGGTAACAGTGCTTCTATTGGTGTTTTTGGTACAACAGGAAAAGCAGCTCAACTTTATACTGGAGGCAATGGTGCATTTTTCCAGTATGATAATTCAGGATATTTTGCGGTTAGAGCAACACCGAGAGCTAGCATGGAATCTCATACTTATGGTGGTGTTGTAAATGCAAAATTTGAACCAGATGGTGAATTTGGTATAGGACCAAGTTTGTCCACAACATTGGGTAATTTTTCTGGTTCAACAATTTATGGTGATTCTTCAGGAAATATCGGTATTGGAACAGATAGTCCAGACTACGCACTAGACGTAGCGGGCTCCATAAACATTGAAGATACTACTTCTGGTGGAGATGGAGTGATACGACAGGAAGGAAACCGACTTCTTCATACATATGGGACAAACAACTTTTTTGCAGGTATAAACTCTGGTAATTTCTCAACCACAGCATCTAATAACGTAGGTGTTGGACAAGATGCGCTTGTAGATCTCACTTCGGGTAATAACAACACTGCGGTGGGGCGTCAAGCCTTGAGCAATGTGACTGAAGGAAACAGGAACTTCGGTATCGGGTATAACAGTTTCCGTGCAATTACGACACAGAATGATAACGTCGGTGTTGGATATGTTGCAGGACTTGATAATACTGGTCAGGGCAATACTTTTATTGGTTCGAATGCTGGACGCAGCACTTTGGTGGCAAGTGAGAATGTTTTTATCGGTTCGGATGCTGGGTTTCATGCTTCCCAACTAACTACTGCTCAAAACTCTATAGCTATCGGCGAGGGCACATTTACAACAAAGGATAACCTTGCGGTATTTGGAAACGACTCAATTACAGAAACGTGGTTGAGGGGAAATGTTGGAATTGGGCTCGTCGATCCTTCATATCCACTTCATGTCAAAGGAGATGATGGATCTGGGAATGTGGTAAAGTTCGAAACTTCGGGGGGATCAACTTCTTGTACTCTGAGTGCAACAACAGGCTTGATTAATTGTTCGTACGACCGTTCATTAAAAACGGATATAACTTCTCTTGATCTATTTTCAACTCTTGATTTAGTTAATGAACTTAATCCGGTTTCTTATCGATGGAAAACTGAAAATTCAAGTGCTGATTTGAAATATGGTTTAATTGCTCAAGAAGTTGAAGAAATTTTTCCCTCATTAGTTTCTACAGATAAAGAAACGGGACTAAAATCACTTTCTCTTAACGGATTTGTGCCATTTATAATTTCGGCAGTTCAAGAATTATCAAACCAAATTTCGTCCGTCTATAATGGCACTGCTGATTTAGTTATCAATATTTTGACTTCTAAAAAAATTAAAACAGAAGAGATTTGTGTTGGTGACATTTGTGTAACAGAAAAAGAATTTGCTGAAGTTTTTGGTTCTCGAGTTAACAAAAATAACAATTCAAGTATTATTGATGAAAATTCTGATTCAGATAATAATTCAAGTGGCGATTCTAATGATTTAGATAATAACGCAACCACAACAGATGATATTGTCGATAATAACGCAACCACAACAGATTCTAATTTAAATGACCAAGACGGCAGTTCAAATTCTACTTCGACTGATGATGTTGTCGGTGAAAGTGGTGATTCAAATTCTGACGACGAAAATTTTGATAATAATTTGGGGGAAAATTCTGGCGGTGATTTAATTTCCGGAGATAAAAATTCCGTCGATGACAGCTCGAATAGCGATTCGAGTATTATTGATGAAAATTCTGTAGAGAATTCGTCAAATCAAAACACACCAAATATTAATTCTGAACCAGAACCCGAACCAGAAATTGCGCCTGAACCAGAGCCTGAACCAGAGCCTGAACCAGAACCTGAACCAGAGCCTG
>CAZRAX010000015.1:0-485 GCA_964598245.1 uncultured Candidatus Saccharibacteria bacterium
TAATCCAGCCAAAGTACCCGCGTCAGAAATAGTTGATAAAAGTTGAGTTCCTGTGTGGTTTGCTCTATCCAGAAAATAAACTGAGTCAAAAGAATCTAAGGTATCCGCATTACCAACGGATAAGCCAGAGACATTACCCCAGATTGGTGCGGTACCTGTGCCTTGTGAAAGAATAATTTGCCCACTTGTACCATATTGACCATCAAGTAATAGATTATCAGTGATATTAACTGGACCTGCAAAAGTAGAAGTTCCTGTGATATTACCAGAGATTGATAATGATGAACCTGATATTGCACCACCAGTGATTGCTCCTGAGACAGTTAACGATTGGCCACTGAAACTAGACGATCCGCCATCTATTGATTCTGAAATTGAATCTCCCAAACTATCATAAATTGCATCTACCTGTCTTGTGAATGTATCTGCTGAGATTCCTGAGGAATTATTACCATCTCTACCCGACCGCGATGACCGACTCTCAT
>CAZRAX010000015.1:495-10982 GCA_964598245.1 uncultured Candidatus Saccharibacteria bacterium
TAAATCTATCTTCTGAGATTCCTGAAGAACTACCTCCTCCGCTACTACGATAAACTTTATTAATTATATTTACATTTCCCGCTTCATCAATATTTAATTCATCTTTGAATTGAGACAATCTTTTTTCTAAATCTGCAAAAGTAATTCCATTAATAATAACTGGATTATCCCGAACAACCTCTCTAACAATTTGATTATTAGTTGATCCTTCAAAATTTCTAGGATCTCTGTCTAGTGGTTCTGTTGGAACTTCTGGTTCTGTGATTAAATTATTTACTCTTCTTCGATCAATAATTGTTTCTTCTGAAACAGAATCTTCTTCTTTGATTGGTTGTGAATTATTATTTGACTGATTTTCAGATTCGTTTTGCTCACAACTTCCACCAAAAAATCCTTTAATACCACAATAAATATCTCCAAAAATATCTCCAACAGCAGAAATGTTTTTACGACCATTTTCAGTTATCTCCCTGACCTCATTTTGAAAGACCCCCGAATCAAAAGCAAAAACACTATAAAAAGGTAGTGTTACTGTAAAAACAACAGACAATAAAATATAAATGATCCTTTTTTTCATATCTTTATTTTAACAGAAAAAATCTTGAAATGTAAAAAAAAATGTGGATAACTTGTCTATTTAATTAAGGATTTAAAAAATCAATTGTTGACTGAATTTTTATCCTTTTTCCAAAAATTCATCTCTCCATACCTCTCTGCAAATTGCCCTAAAATATTTGGCCACTGTGGTTTTATTGGTTTAATTGTTTTTCTAATATTATGCAATCCTTCAAAACCGTGAACGGCATCATTTTCCCAAGTAACTTGTTTAATATTTTCAAAATTATGAGCAAATTTATCTTCTCCTAAAAATTCATAAATTTTATCAAAAGTCCTTGATGGATTGTGGGTTAAATCATCAAAATCAACAAGCAAAAGCCTATCGGCATAACCTCGCTGAATTGCATCAACTAAACGATTATAAGCCAAGCCAACTGGCTGATCTGCCTGCAACCAAGTAGCCACTCTTCCTTGAACTGTTTGAAAATTAAAATAATTCATTGATTCTTGTGCTACCTGAGAAGTTTTAGAGCTTTCTCGCCACAATTTTTCAAAGCTAGCTAACACATCGCGGACATCACGAACTGGAACAATAATCTTTGCTTTATGTCCTAAAACTTCTTCGGCCATACCAATCAGAGAAAGCCAACCTCGACACTTATCAAAAACAACTGGTCGATCAACATCTGAATAATAACTTTCTAAAATTCCTCGCAAAACACGAATTTTACCAGTGGGGTTTGGTGTGGCTTTGAATTCAATTAATTTATCCCACTGATTACGAACGCCAAACATAACATCCATAATTCCACTAGTCCCCGTGGTATGAAATTTTGGATTTTGTGCCAAAACATTACAAATTAAAGTCGATCCCGATCGAGGTAACCCTGAAATAAAGTAATAATTTTTTTCTGTTTTTGATTTTTTCATATTAAATTGAATAATAAACCTATTTGACCTACAAATCAAATCATATACAATAATCAAATGAAAAAAATATTTGGTATTATCTTATTTCTGATTGCAATTTTGATTGCTTTTAGTTTTTCTAATTTTAATCAAAAAAATGAAGATACTGAAATTACGATTAATAAAGAAACATCGGAAATTAACTTTTTTTATAGCCAAACTTGCCCTCACTGTGCAGATCAAAAAGAATTCCACAAAGTCCTTCTACAAAAATACCCCGATTTAATTATTAATTCTTATGATATTGCTGATTCAAAAACAGCTCCAATTTTGAAAAAATTCGCCAAAGAATATAATGCTGAAAAATATATTGGACTGGTACCACTAACATTTATTGGAGAATCCTTTATCCTTGGTTTTAATACTATTGAGACAACGGGGGTTGATATTGAATTAGCATTAGTCAAAAGTAGTCCTGGCTTATTATCGCAAGCAGAATTTTGCGATGAAGTACAAACTGAACTGTGTAGTACCGAACTTTTAGAAGAAAAAATTGCTCAATTTGAAAATGGTATTGAAAATAGAAAAATTGATAGTAGTAATTACACTATTTTAAATCAATCTAGTAAATTATCCTTATTTGGGCTACAAGCCGAAGAACTTTCTTTACCGGTTTTATCTATTCTTTTGGGATTTTTTGATGGATTTAATGTTTGTTCACTTGGTGCCCTGATGCTGATTTTAAGTTTAGTTTTAGTTTTTAAGGATCGTAAAAAAGTTTTTCTTTTTGGTGGAATTTTCCTAGCAATTACGGGGATTACTTATGCTGCTTTGATTTTTATCTGGTTTTCTCTATTTCAATTTCTAACACCTTTTGTTTCTCTTTTGGAAATTATTATTGGATTAATTGGACTGATTGGTGGATTTATTTTTCTAAAACAATATTTTAGATTTAAAAAGTACGGTCCGACTTGTGAAATGTCTGATTCAAAATTTATCAATGATGCTGTTAAAAAATTACAAAATGCTTTTCAAAATCAAAAAAATATTTGGATTTTAATTCTATCTGTTATCGCTTTTGCCTTTGTTGTAACTTTAATTGAATTCCCCTGTTCAGCTGTCATTCCGGTTGCTTTTGCTGCAATTTTAACTGATGTAGGGGTTGGGCTGGGAGCAAAAATCTTTTATTTAATTTTGTTTATGATTTTCTACCTGTTAGATGAATTAATCATTTTCTTGATTGGTGTTTTCACTCTAAGAATCTGGATGGGTGGTCAAAAAATGACTGTCCGACTAACTCTAATTCAAGCATTAGTATTTCTAGCAATCGGAGGTTTTTATATTGGTAGATTAATTTTCTAAATTATTTATTTCAAAAGCTTGAGAAAAATTTCTTTTAAAACTTGTGGATTTGCCGATCCCCTAGTTTCTTTCATTCCTTGACCAATCAAAAACTGAAGAGATGCTTCTTTACCATTTTTATAATCTGTGACAACTGATTGATTTTCTGAAATAATTTTTTGAGATATTTTTTCCAGAGATTCTGTATCGCTTTGTTGCATCAGCCCACCCTTTTCAGCAATTTCCCTAGTTTGTCCCCCCTCTTTTATCAAGACAGCCAAAATATCTTTGGCTCCACGAGATGAAATTTCATTTGCAGAAATCATTTTGATTAATTCAACAAATTGATTTTGATCAATATTTTCAAGACTTATTTCATTATTTTCTTTAAGTAAAGAAACAACATCAGAAGACAAATAATTTGCTGCCAAAGTAACCTCTTTCTTCTCTTTTATAATTTTACAAACTTCATCAAAAAAATGAGAAAATTCTAAATTACGAACCAAAAAATCTACCTGGTTCTCGGCAATACCAAATTTTATTAATCGTTCTTTCTTTTGCCATGGTAATTCTGGTAATTCTGCAATTAATTTATCGGCACTAAATTCTGAAATTTCTGAAATTTTTAATTTTGGTAAATCTGGTTCTGGAAAATATCGGTAATCATCACTGGTTTCTTTTTTTCTTTGTGAAAAAGTTTTTTGTTTAGCTTCATCAAATCCTCGGGTTTCTTGGATTATTTCATCACCCCTACCATCATCCAATAATTTTGTCATTCTTTTGATTTCAAAATCAATTGCCTTTTCAACTATTTTGAATGAGTTTAGATTCTTAACTTCTACTTTGGTACCAAATTCTTTTGCACCTTCTAATGCAACAGAAATATTGGCTTCCACACGCATTTCTCCTTTTTCCATATTTGCATCTGAAACTTGAAGATATCGCAATAGTAATTGTAAGTCACGGGCAAAATCACCTGCTTGTTTGGAGCTATGAATAACTGGTTCTGTTACCAATTCCATTAATGGAACACCGGCTCGATTATAGTTAACCAAAGAATAATCACCCCTATCGTGAACAGAGGTTCCAGTGTCTTCTTCTAAATGAATTCTGGTAATTTCAACATCATTAATTTTTCCGCCAGTAATTAATGGATATTTATACTGACTAATTTGATAACCCTTTGGAATATCAGGATAAAAATAATTTTTACGATCCCATTCTGTAAAATCAGCAATTTGGCTACCCAAAGCATGCCCGACCATTAAAACCTTTTTAATGGCTTCTTTGTTTAGAGTTGGCAAAGTCCCTGGATGACCAAAACAAATTGGGCAAGTATTTGCATTTGGTCTTTCTTCATCAGGATTATTTGGAGAATCACAAAACATTTTAGTTTTGGTTTTTAATTCTGCATGGATTTCTAGTCCGATTGTTGGGACATATTTAGTTTTAGTTTCTGACATAAATATGATAATAACTTATTTTGTTTTTTATTGAAAGTATTATGCTCAAATTTACAAATATTATTTTTATTAAACACGAATCAGCGACCTACTCGGGTCGCTGTTCTCGTCTCGGACTCGCTCTTTATCATAATCGACAAATAAATTCGTCCCGCTCGTCCTGCGACAGGTTTTCTAAAAACAATATTTGTAAATGTGATATATAAATATTTTTTATAAAACCTTAAAAAGCAGATGAAATATTGTAAATTGGGATCAAAACAGAAGCCAACAAAAATGCAACACCAAGTGATAGCAAAACAATCATCAGTGGTTCAATCAAACCAACTAAAGTATCAACAGCATTAGTAACTTCTCTTCGATAAAATTTTGATAAAGTACCCAAAATCTCACCAACATTACCAGTCTCTTCACCAACCCTCACTAATTGAACTAAAATCCCAGGAAATTCTTGATGTTTAGCCAGAGATTCTGAAAGCGGACTACCTCCTCTAACATCATTAATCGCATCCTCAATGGCCATTTTGTAGGATTCATTGTCAACAACATCTTTTGTTAATTCCAATGCTCTAACCATAGGAATACCGCTAGCAAGCATCGTATTTAAATTGTCAGAAATTTGAGAAAGATAAAGTTTTTCATAAAGTTTACCAACATATGGAACTGATAATTTAGCTCGATCAATTATTTCTTTTAAAGTCCCTTCTCGGCCGTACTTAATAAAAACAAAAATACCTATAACGATTAAAATTAAAAGATAAACTCCATAATCAACCAAAAATTCTGAAAAACCAATAACTATTTTTGTATAAATAGGAATTTCTTGACCCGATTCCAATAAAATTGAACTAATCTTTGGAATAACCATAGTAAGCATCAAAAACATTACGGAGAAAAATGTAAACACAATAAAAGCAGGGTAAATCAGAGCATTTCTAGCTTTACTGGTAACTTCATAACTACGATCCAAATGATCAGCCAAGAAACTAAATGTTTCATCTAGACGACCAGTTTCTTCACCAGATCTAATCATACTAATATAAAAACTTGAAAAGATTTTTGGATGTTTACTCATTGCCGCAGAAATTGAACTTCCCCCTTGGAGATCTTCGGCAATATCATCAAGAGCCCGCCCAAGCTTTGGATTTTCAGTTTCAGCAGCAACTAATCTAAAAATTCTTAAAGCTGAAACTTGAGCACTAAACAAAGTAGAGAACTGTCTAGAAACCATCACAATATCTTTCAAACTAACCCTTTCCAAAAAACTAATATTTTTACCCAGAAGACTACCAGAGTCTCTAACATCTTTGATATCAGAGATAATATATCCTCTTTTTTGAAGAGAACTAATAGCTACATCAGATGAAACAGCAGAGATTGTTCCATCTCTTTGTGATCCATCTTTATCTAATGCTTTGTATGTAAAAACAGCCATAATGTTAAATCATTTTTTCCAGAACTTGTGGTCTGAATGAATGCATGATTGCATTTTCTGGTGTAATTTCACCCTTTCTAACTAATTCTGCAAGTGTCCTGTTCATATCTATCATACCAAAATCTGAACTAGTTTCTATAACTGTATCAATTTCATGAGTTCTTTTTTCTCTAATTAGATTAGCAACAGCACTATTATTAATTAAAAGTTCATAAGCAGGAATTCGACCACCAGAAATTCTCGGGATTAATCTTTGTGAAAAAATACCAATCAAAGAACTGGCTAGTTGAATTCTAATTTGATCTTGTTGTCCTGCAGGAAAACTATCAATAATTCTATCAACTGTTTGTGAGGCATTATTTGTGTGAAGAGTTGAAAAAACCAAATGCCCTGTTTCAGCTGCAGTAACAGCGGCTGCGATTGTTTCTTTACCTCTCATCTCACCAACCAAAATAACATCAACATCTTGTCTAAATGTTCCATTAAGACCTTCTTCAAAACTTGGTGTATCAATACCAACTTCTCTCTGATCAATAATTGATTTTTTAATATCATAAACATATTCAATTGGATCTTCAATTGTAATTATATGTTCTGAACGATTTTGATTAATAATTTCAATCATTGATGCTAGAGTTGTTGATTTACCTTGCCCAACAGGACCAACAACCAAAAAGAACCCTTGCTTACGATTTGCAAATTCATTCAGAACGACTGGCAAACCCAATTGTTCAATCGTCTTTATTTCCCTTGGAATTAGCCGGAGGGCAATCCCAAAAGAACCTTGTTGAACAAACGCATTACCACGAAAACGAGCTTGTTGTTGATACGAATGAGAAAAATCAATTTCTTGCTGTTGATTAAATTTTTCAATTAATTCATCATTAACCATTTCATGCAAAAAACCAACAATATCTTCTTTGGTTAAATTTTCATAACGAGATAAAGGTATCAAGTTTTCACTAATTCTAATAATGGGTTTACGACCCTCAGACAAATGGATGTCAGATCCACTTTGTTTGATTAGTTCGATTAGTAATTCATTTAGTTTATCTTTATTACTCATAAAAATTATTGATGCTTTTTGTTAAAAATCTCATTTACTTTTTCTAAAACCTCGGACGGTGTGTGAAGGGCTTTTACAATATAACCGTCAATATTTAGATCTTCTACATCTTTTAAATCTGTTGCCTTACCTTGGTTAGTCAAAACAATGTTAACAGAATTTTTTAAAAAATTATTATTTTTTAAATTTTTGAAAAGTTCAATTCCGTTCATCTTTGGCATAATCAAATCAAAAATGAAAATATCTGGATCAAATCCCCCCTTGATTTTTTCTATACATTCATCAGCACCAGTTGCTGTTACAATTTCATAACCTGCACCTTTAAATTTTACAGAATACATATCAAGCAAAAAGCTGTCATCATCGACTAACAATATTTTATTTATTTTTTTACTTTCTTCCATACAATAATTATTATACCAAATTTTTATAAATTATTTACCTCTTCCCAAGGAATCTGTTTATTCATCGCTTTAATAATGGCATCTTCTTTCATTGTCAACATTCCTTTTTGGCGAACAACATCATAAATAGCAGTTTCAGAAGAATTATTTAAAATAGCTTTTTCAACATCACGATCCATTTTATACATTTCAAAAACAGCTTCTCGACCTTTAACGCCCATTGGACAACCATCTGACGGCTCAATTTTTAAGATTTCATCTGCTTGTGGAATCTGATTTTTATATTGTTCTGGTAAATCATCAAACTGTCTATCTATCATTTCTTTCATTGCTCCTTCAATTTTTTCTGGGCGACCAGAATTTGGACAAATTTTTCTAACTAGTCTCTGAGCAATTCCCAAAACTAAAGTTGGTGGAATTAGGTAAGAATCAACACCCATATCAATTAAACGAGGAACAATCCCAGAAGCCGTATTGGTGTGAATTGTAGATAAAACAAGGTGACCAGTAAGAGATGCTTGGATAGCCAATTTAGCAGTTTCACTATCACGAATCTCACCAACCATAATTACATCCGGATCCTGACGCAAAGTTGTCCTCAGACCAGTGGCAAATGTATACCCAATTTCTGGAAAAACTTGTGATTGATTAACTCCCTCAATTCCGTATTCAACAGGGTCTTCAAGTGACAAGACATTTTTTTTAGAACTATCAACTTCTTTCAAAACAGAATAAAGAGTTGTTGATTTACCAGAACCCGTTGGACCAGAAATTAAAATCATTCCATAAGGTTTTTTTATTGCCTCTCTTAGAAGTTTCATGTTTCTTTCACTCAATCCTAAATCTTCGATACTTCTAACTCCTAATTTTTGATCTAAAATTCTCATTACAACTTTTTCTCCATAATATGATGGAAAAGTAGAAACACGAAAATCAACCTTTCTGTCTTCAATTCTAGCTGAAAAACGACCATCTTGAGGTTTTCTTTTTTCATCTAATTTCATTCGAGAAAGAATTTTGATACGAGCAACCACAGCTTGCAAAACATTAATCGGCAAAACCAAACTAGTATTCATCACACCATCAACACGAAATCTAACTCTAATTTGATTTCTCATTGGCTCGATATGAACATCAGAGGCACTGCCCTCAACAGCATACCTAAGGATGGTTGCAACGATTTTTGTTACTGGAGCATCTTCGATAATTCTGGTTCCTTCTTCTCCCTCTTTGGTAATATCTTTTTCAGCAACAACATCTTCTTTCCGAAATTCATTTTCTAATTCACCAAGAGCTTGTTTGACTTCACTTGATAAACCTTTATACATTTCAAAAAGGTCGTTGAAATCTTTCTGTGAAATGATAAAAAGTTTAAAAGGCATATCATTTTTATTGGCAATAAAATTGATCGCGTCTCTAGCTTGTAAATCATTTGGATTAACCATTCCAACTTCTAGAAAATTCTCGGCAACACCAAGTGGAATTATTTTATAATGAAGTGATGATTCTTCTGGTATATATTTTAAAATTTCTATCGCTGGCCTATTATTATCATCAATTTCTCTGGCGGGTAAACCATAAAAATCAGATTTAGCCTTGATTAAAGTTTTAGAATCTACCTTGGTTTTTTTTAATTCATCATCTAAATTAGTATCTGTTGATTTCAGATCATTTTTAATTTTATCAGCAATTTTTTTATCTAAAATGCCATTTTGTACTAAAAAATCTAAGAAATTCATATTATTAATTTCCAATACTTGAATCTATATTTGTTATTTCAACTCCCTGATTACTAATTCTTTCAAACGGATTATCTCTTCCGACTGGTTCAGGATTAATTCTTACATCACTTTCTTTAAGTCTTAGAAAAATTGGATCATTAAAAACATTATCATTTAATTTTAAAGTTTTAATTTTATCTAAGGTTTGAATAACTTCTTCACTTAAAATATCAATCTCTTGTTTTTCGGTACTTTGTATTAACTCGTCAATTTCTGCATCATCTGCTTTAAAAATAAAGTAAATAATGAAAGAAATAAGAATGATTCCAACGAAAATTATGATTTTTTTATTTTCTTTTAACATATTATCTTAACCAATAAGTATCTAATGATACATTATAATTATAAAACAATCCTTCACCCGCTTGAACAGAAAAACTATTGATATCTATTAATCTTAGTGAATCTTCTAGTGCTTGCAGAAATTCTTTGAAAGTATTGTAGTCTGCTGACACAGAAAAACTCATTCCAATTTTTCCAAAATCTCTACCCGAACGATCAACAATTCTACTATCCTGATTTTGATTTTGATCTTCTTGAACACTGATGTTGGCAACGCTGATACCGGAGTCAATTGAAGATGCGATACTATCAATATCCAAAATTAATCTAACATTATCAACCGTGTCTGGTAATACTTTTTTCAATTTATTCCTCTGTTCTTCACCAATAGAATTATATTTTACCTGAAGTTTTTCTCTTTCATCTCTCAGCTGAAGTGCAAGACCCAAAAGTCTATCATTTTCTCTAATTTCTTCTTTTGTCATTTTGACATTTTCATATTGAGAATCAATAAAAGTAAAAAATATTCCGATTGCAGCTAGTATTAAAATAAATGGCATTAAGTTTTTCATAATTTTAACTTGTTTCATTATTTAAAGGCTCTTCTTCTAAAACATCAATCTGATCTGAAAAATCATCAATGTTATTATTTTCTGATGTATCTGTAGATTCTAAACGATTATCTGAAATAAAAGTATTACGGTAATTAATAATTTCAGGATCAAGAGTTGCAGCAAAGTTGAAGTTTATAAAATTATTTTCATTTCTTTGTAAACCAGAGAAAATAACATCTCTTATGTACCCAGTTGATCCATATTGATCAGATTGCAAAATGATTGATTCATATCTTGAAGCAATACCATTAGCAGATAAAGAAATTCTACCTTCTTCGTTGAAACTATAATTTAAACTATTAAATTTAACAGTACCCAGTGTGTTTTTTTCTAAAACAAAGAAGATTTGTGATGGAGACAAATGAGAGTCTAAAAGATTTTGAACACCAATAATTCTGTCGTTCAACCTAATTGCTTCGTCTAAAAATTGATCATTGAAAGAATTAACGATTTGATTTATTTCAGCAATCTTTTTTTCAGCATCTTTTTCTAATTTGATATTATAGAAATACAAACCAACTGCAAGAACAGAAGCTACAAGAAAAATCAAAAGAGAGAATAATAAAAAAATACTAGTACCGCTTTTTCTTTGAATTCTCCCACCAGTACCAACAGTTTGAATTGGTTTTTTGGG
>CAZRAX010000015.1:10992-13189 GCA_964598245.1 uncultured Candidatus Saccharibacteria bacterium
CTGAAGCTTGTACAACGTTTTAAATGAACCAATATAAACGATGTTGTTGTTTTTAAGTCTGACATGAACTAATTAAATTATACTACATATAGTTTATATTTGAAAAGCAAGTTATTCAAGTTCTTGTAATTTACGAAGTGCAATACCGATTGCAACAGTAAAGCTCAGTCCGGTTTCTTTTAAAACATCCATTAAAAATGCTGGGACTTCAACTTTTGAAAATGGATCCCCCGCTACAACTTCCACCCCTAATTTTTTTTGTGACATTTCTTTGATTCCATTTAATAGCGATCCCCCGCCAACGAATGTAACTCTAGAAACACTTTTTTTATGATTTTTTTGGAAATTCAAAATAATACTATGCGCATCAGAAAGTATTGGCCCAATGACCGATTCAATTGCTTCTCTAATGGCTTGATCATGAGAATCGCTATTTTTACCATAATTCCTTTTTAACTTTTCTGCATAATCAAAATTAATTCCTAAAGCAGCAGAGACATTAATGGTAATTTCTTGTGAACCGCGACTAATGATATGAGAATCTCTAACAACACCATTTTCAATAATATAAATTTTTGTTGCACCAGAACCAATATCAATAACCATAACTGGTAAATTATAATTAGTATCTAGAATAGCTCTGGTTGTGGAAAACATTTCTATTTCAAAAAATGAAGTGTCCAATTTTGATCTTTTGACAATCTGATTATAAGCAGACAGAACATCATTATGAATTGCCACGACCATTGCTTCAACAAAATTGTTTTTAGTTTCTCCATTGTCAGTTTCAGATTCGGGGATAATAAACCAGTCCAAAGAAACTTCTGATATAGGAACAGGAATATATTTTCTAGCTTCAATAGGAATCATTTGTTGAAATTGTTTTTCTTTCAATCTTGGCATTTTAAAGATTGAGACCATGCTTGATCTCATTGGAATCGAAATAGAAGATTTGTTAATGGAAACATTGGATTCGCTTAGCAAATCTAAAAGAGCTTCAGAGATCTTTTCGGGTGGTAATTTCGTTGTCTGGCCAATTTGTTTTTGGGCATAAGGACCAAGAGAAATTTCTCCATAAGTCTGCAGAACTGCTTTTCCGCTTTTATTCTTGATCTGAACAACCTTGATTGAAGAAGTTCCAATATCAATACCTAAAACGCTATTAGATTTTTTACCCCCTGAAAAAATACTAAATAAATTATCAAATATTTTAACCATAAAGTTTCCCTTTTATTATATCATACAATTTAATGAAATTAACATGGCTTTATCCAAAAATATCTAATTTTTTGATGGAAATACTTTTCCCCGAAGATAAATCAATTGTTTTTCTTAAAAAAATCAAAATTAAGGATTTATTACCTAATGTAAAAATAAGGAAATTTCAAGAAGCTTATTACTTATTTGATTATAAAATAGAAAATATTAAAAACTTAATTTGGTATTTAAAGTTTAAAAAACAAAAAGGATTAGCTCTGATTCTGGGAAGAATTTTGGAACTAAAATTGGAAAAGATTTTGGAAATTGAAAAAATTAAAAAAAATGAGGAAATGATTTTAATTCCAATTCCTATTCATAAAAAAAGATTAAAAGAAAGAGGATACAATCAGTGTGACTTAATTTCAAAATCTTTAATGAGAGAATTTCAAAAAAAGACTGAATTAAAATTTGGAGTGATTTACAAACCAAACATTTTAATTAGATCAAAATATACACAAAAACAATCTTGGAGTAATAAAAAAGAAAGACAAAAAAATTTGAAAAATGTGTTCGTAGTTGATAAAAAATTTAAAAAAGAAATAAGCTGTAAGAAAATTATTTTGATTGATGATGTTATTACAACGGGTTCAACTATAGGAGAAGCAAAGAAAGTGCTGTTAGAATCTGGAGCCGTATCAGTTACAGCTATCTGTCTTGCACATTAATATTCTATTGTCTTTTTCTTTTTACTAAAATAATTGCAATAAATGATAATAATCCGATTTCCATAAAATTTGTGTTAAATGATAATTATGTTTAATATACTATATTATATCAAATTTTGGAGAGTTGGCTGAGTGGTCGAAAGCGCCTCACTGCTAACGAGGTAAGGGTTCATAGCCCTTCGAGGGTTCGAATCCCTCACTCTCCGCCAATTTACAATTTCAGCATTTTGGGGAAAGGTTGCCTCGGCACGGTGGTGCGCCTCGGCAGGCGC
>CAZRAX010000016.1:0-5360 GCA_964598245.1 uncultured Candidatus Saccharibacteria bacterium
TGCCTTCCAAGCAGAGGACGGGGGTTCGATTCCCCCCACCCGCACATAAAATAAAAAACCACCCTTATTGGAGAGTGGTTTTTTTATAAAGTTAGTAATTCCTATTTTACAGCTTCTTTAAGCGCTTTAGCTGCTCTAAATTTAGGAACTCTCATTGCTGGAACTTGAATAGCTTCTCCAGTTTTTGGATTTCTAGCTGTTCTAGCTGCTCTTTCTTTGGCACTGAAAATACCAAATCCGGCGATTGAAACTTCTTCATCTGACTTGATTGTGTCAGTTACTGTGTTGAAGATACCATCAACCACTTCTTCA
Source organism: uncultured Candidatus Saccharibacteria bacterium (assembly GCA_964598245.1). GTDB lineage: Bacteria > Patescibacteriota > Minisyncoccia > Phycocordibacterales > JAACPR01 > JAACPR01. The sequence goes on from CAZRAX010000016.1 coordinate 313, forward strand.
GCTTGAACCTTTGTTCCACCTAACATTTCGTGAACTTTTTCTACAAGATTTGCTTTGTTCATATTTTTAATTAGACGATTCAACGTGCTGGGTTGATTCGTCGGTTAACCTTATAAGTTTGCACGTGCTTGAAACGACATTAATAGCACAAATATCATTATATAAAAGGCTCTTTCAGGATGCAAGGATTTTGTTCGGCATAGCGACTATATTTTTATAAGGATTTTCTTTTTAAATAATAAGTGTATAATTCATTATATATCATTATGGCAATAGAATCTTATAAAAATATTTCAAATCAAGAAGAAAATGCCAAAATTCAATCTGCATTAGAAGGCTCAACTGACGGTGTTTATGTTGAAGATGAAGAAGATTTAGATATTAAAAAATCAGTACCAGAAACAGAATTAAAAAATTCAGAAATAGAGCCAAATATAGAAAAAAAGGCTGAAAAAAAACCTTCAGAACTAAAAAGTCAGTTAGAAATTGCTATGGAGAAATCTGATGCTTTGTTGGAAAGTGAGAAGCCCATAGAGGTTGTTGAAAAAAAACAGACACCAGAGGAATCGGAATCATCAAAAAATACTGAAGAAATTACTTCTGATTCCTTAGAAAAGGAAAAAGTAGAAGAGCCCAATGAATCCAATGAAAAAGAAGAAAAACCAGATTTTAGTGAGCAAATTGCTAATTCTAAAAGCACGGAAGAATTGTATCAAGCGATAGTAGATAAAGGGGAAATTGTTAGTAGTAAAAAAAATTATGAAGCAGAAGAACTGAAATTAATGATTAGAGAAATTATTTCTGGTGAAAGATCATTAAGTTATATGCCAAGAGTCAATGGGATTAGAGAAAAAGTTAGAGAGATAAGAGAGCAAGAAAGAGAAAAAGAAAGAAAAGAAGGATTAAATAAAATTGTAAAAGAATTTGAAGAAAAAAATGAAGAATCAGAAAATAAACCAGATATAAAATTTGAAAAAGTTTCAAATCTAGGTTTAAAAATTTGGCATAAGTGGGAAATGTTGATTAATTTATCTGGTGAAAAAAATTTAATTAAAAAAATAAATAAAAAAATTGAAAATCTTGAAGCTGAAAAAGATTCAATATCATTAACACTAGATGAAAAAAGAAAACAATTAGAAAGCGAAGAGAAAAATTATAAAGATGCTATAGAAGGAATTACAGATCCATCTTTATTAAATTCTTTTGAAAAGGTTTATAAAGAAAAAACTGATAAAATTAATGAAGAAATCTCTGCTCTTGAGAAAGAAAAAGACTCATTGGAAAAAGAAATTTTATATAATAAAGATAAAATTAAAGATTCAGAAAAAAATATTGAAGAAATTGAGAAAAAGTATACTGATAAAATTGATTCAAAAATTGATTCAATTAAAAAGAAGTATGATTATCCAGAAATTTTAGATAGTTTAAACAAAAATAGAGAAAGATTAATTAGGTTTACAGAATTTCTAGAAAAAACTGATAACATAATCAGCCAAATAGAAAAAGCTTTAGAAAATAAAAAACTTTTATATGAAGAAGATGTAAAAAAAATAGAAGATAGATTAAAAAACTTAAAAAATAAAAGAAAAACAATTTTGAATGGTATTAAAAAAGTTACCAAATTTATTAGAAAAGATAGTAGAGATTCAATATATGTTGAAAATAAAATATCAAAATTAGAAGCACTTAAACCATAATAAAAAAATGAATACAAATGATGATTTACTTAAAAAAATAGATGAGTTAGAAAAAGAAATGGACAAGGTTGAAGATGAGATTTTAGATTTACCAGAAGATAGTCATAGCAGATTTTCTGAAAATGAGGATAGACAAGATGACCAAGAATTTGAAGAAATAAAACAACAATTAGATACAGATTTGAATCAACAAATTGCTGACATAATTTAGTTTATCGAGCATAATCAATCACTCTATTTTCTCTGATAACAGTTATTTTAATTTCACCTGGGTAATTTAATTCGCTTTCTATTTTCTGAGCAATTTCTCTAGCTATTTTTTTAACTTTAAAATCATTGATTTGATCTGCTTTAACAAAAACTCTAATCTCACGACCAGCTTGTAGGGCATAAGCCTTTTCAATCCCTTCAAAAGAGTTTGTGATTGCTTCAAGTTCTTCTAATCTCTTTAAATAATTCTCTACAGAATCATTTCTTGCTCCAGGTCTACCACCAGAAATTGCATCAGCCACATAAACAATAACAGATTCGGGTGTTTCGAAAGGATATTCTTCGTGGTGAGATTGCATTGCTTTGATGATTTTTTCATCTGCATTAAATTTTTGTAGTATTCTGCGTCCAATTTCAACATGTGAGCCACTAAACTCGTGATCGACTGCTTTACCGATATCATGTAATAATGCTCCAGCTTTGGCAATTTTAACATCAGCACCAATTTCTTCGGCGATTATACTTGCTAGATGAGTCATTTCAATTGAATGCTTTAAAACATTTTGTCCATAACTAGTTCTAAAGTGAAGGCGCCCCAAAATGAGTAAAATTCTTGGATCAAGATTAAAAACGCCACATTCAAAAGCGGCTTGCTCTCCTTTCTCTTTTATTATTTGGTTAATATTTTCTTTTGCTTTTTTTACTTCTTCTTCAATTTTCACCGGTTGGATTCTTCCATCTTTTATCAAATTTTCTAAAGCCATTTTGGCGATCTCTCTTCTAACAGGATCAAAAGCTGATATTGTAATCATTCCAGGGTTATCATCAATAATCAATTCAACCCCGGTTTCTCTTTCAAAGGTTTTTATATTGCGACCTTCTTTTCCAATAATTTTTCCCTTAACTTCTTCTTTTTCAATATTTATATTTGTTGTAAAAATATCTGATGAAACAGAAGTTCCAACTCTTTGAATTGCATTAACTAAAATTTCTCTTGCTCTTTTTTCAAAATTTTCTTTATTTGAAATTTCTAGTTTTTGTAATCTAACATTTAAATCTTCCTTTTCTTTTTCTTCGATTTGCTCCAAGAGTTCATTTTTTGCTTCTTCTTGTGACAAACTAGTAATATTTTGAAGTTCTTGAGTTTTATCTTCAATTAATTTTTTTAAAAATTCTTCTCTTTTTTCAATCTCTTCTTTATTTTTCTTTAACTCTTCAGATTCTTCGTCTATGTCTGTTTGTCTTTTGTCTAACAATTCTTCTTTTGCAATTAATCGGTCCTCAGTCTTTTGAATTCGATCCTCTTCTTTTTTAATTTCTTCTTTTGATTCTTTTAAAATTTGTTGAGAATTCTTTTCTGCTTCTAGTGTAATTTTTTCCGCTTTCTCTCTGGCCTCTAGCAGCATCTCTTTAATCTGCAATTCCATTGAACCCTTTTTCCCAAGTGCAACGATAAATCTCAAAAACCAACCAACAGCTATACCCAGTAAACCAGCAGCTGAAGCAATCAACAGCACAATTAATAATTCCATATTTTTTTAAACCACTTTTTATATCCGGTAAGTTTTTTCGGAAAATTCTTTCAGACTGAAATATTGTGTCGTTCTAATTTTTAGATAAACAGAAAAGATTTTCAAAGTGAATCAATTTAAATTTCTAACACTCTTATCTTATTCTTTTTTCAGACTTTTTCAAGTAAAGTTTTTAGGAGATGACTTTGTCGACTAATCCGTATTTTTTTGCTTCTTCAGCTGACATGAAATAATCACGGTCAATATCTTTTTCAACTTTCTCTTCCTTGTTGCCAGTATTTTTTGCCATCATCTTAATTAAACTTTTTTTAGTTTTTAAAAGATATTCTGCGCGAATAGCAATATCAGAAGCTTGACCTTCTGCGCCACCAAGAGGTTGGTGAATCATAATTTCTGCATTTGGTAATGCAAATCTTTTTCCTTTGGTTCCAGCAGATAAAATCCAGGCACCACCAGATGCTGCTAATCCAACACAAACAGTTGAGACATTGTTTTTAATATGATTAATAGTATCAATCATTGCTAATGTTGCACTTACGGATCCTCCGGGTGAATTAATGTAAAGCTGGATTTCTTTTTTGGGATCTTCGGATTGCAAAAATAAAAGTTGTGCGATTATTAAGTTTGCAGTTTCATCAGTAATTGGTCCACCAAGAAAAATAATATTTTCTTTTAGTAATCTTGAATAAATATCGTAGGCTCTTTCGCCAAATTGACTTTTGTCTATAACAGTTGGGATTATCATAATTTTATAATTTTTTTTAAATTTGATTAAAGTTTGAATAAACAAACTTTACAAAAAGCTTGGCAATAAATCAACTTGGTGTAAGGTATAGACATTATTATTATTGTTTTATAAATGATATGAAAACTTCAAATAAAGTGCCAAGGTTTTTCATAAATCAGCCAATTAAAGAATCAGATCAAGAGATATCTATCTCCGATTTTGATATAAATCATCAAATTCGTGATGTTTTACGGTTGAAAAAGGGAGATAAAATTATTCTATTAGACGGCTTAGGTAAAGCGTTTTTTGGAAAAGTTAAAATTTTTCTAAAGAAAAACTCAATTTTTTCTAAAGAAAAACTAAAATCTATATCAACAGGTTATCAACAGTCTGTGAAACTATCTCCAGCAGTCCTTAAAAAAGATAAATTTGAGTATTTAATTCAAAAATGTACAGAAATTGGGGTTGAATCATTTCATCCAATTATCTCTGAAAGAACAGAGAAAACAAATTTAAATTTTGAAAGATTAAATAAAATTGCCAAAGAGGCATCAGAACAATCAGAAAGATATTTTTTACCAAAAATTAATTTAATTAAAACTCTTGAAGAATTTTTGATTGAAAATCAAAAAGAAAAAAATATTTTTGCTTTACAATTCAATTCAAAAAAAATAAAAATTTCTGATTTTAAAAAAAAGAAAGAATCGGTAATTTTTTTGATTGGTCCAGAGGGCGGGTGGGGAGAAAAAGATTTAAAACTTTTTGAAAAATATAAAGTCGAAAAAATTTCACTTGGCGAACAAATTTTGCGTGCCGAAACAGCTTCAATTTCTGTTGCGAGTTTAATATTATTGGGAGAATAATTTTAATTAAAAAATTTTT
>CAZRAX010000016.1:5460-12164 GCA_964598245.1 uncultured Candidatus Saccharibacteria bacterium
TTTAAGTTTTCTAAAAATTCAAAAACTTTTTCATTAGTTAGTCCGTGAGTAATATAAATTTTTGCTTGATCCTCATTAATTTCTTTGTGATGTTCTTTGATGTGCTCGAGCTCTTTTTTAATTCTTTCTTGATCTGGTTTGATATTTTCTGCTTTGGCAATTTTTGGTAAAAGCATATCCGTTTTAACTCTTTTGATTGCATCAGTACGCCAATCTTTTTTCAACTCTTCTTCCGTTTTTTTAATTTGACTTAGGTATTCATTAAAATCAATTTTCATATTTTCAATTTGAGCTCGAAAATTTTGTAGCATTCTTTCAACTTCTTCGTCAATCAAAATATCTGGAATTTCAATTTTTGCTTCCTTTAGAATTTCTTCAATAATTTCTAATCTTCTTTTTTGTTGATTTTTCATTTTTTTATCTTTCAACATATTTTCTTTTAATTGTGTTTTGAAATCTTCAACATTTTTAAAATTTCCTAAGTTTTTTACAAATGCGTCATTAAATTCTGGCAATTTTTCCTTATCTTTGTCATCAACACTTTCACCGGTAGTTTTTTTCTGAACATAGTCAGCTTCGGCTTTTTGTTTTCTGATGTAATCGATATATTCATCAATTTCTTTTTCAGTCACTTCGGTTTTTGCTAACGGTTTTACCTCTTTTGCAATTTTTTTATAATCTGGTAATTCAACTTTTGGCATTAAGGTAAAAATAGCTTTAAATTCTAGATCGTCGCTTGCGCTAATTTTAGTTATTTCAATTTTTGGGTTTGTAATTGCTTGGATTTTTTCTTCAGCAACAATTATGGGTAAAATTTCATTAAGAGCAATATAGGCTTGTTCTTGATGTATTGACATTTCTCCAACTTTCTCAATAACAATTTTCTCTGGTGCCATGCCCTTACGAAAACCCTTAACTTCTAAATCTTTTCCGGCTGATTTAACAGCTCTTTCTCTAAAAGAATTTAAAAAATCTTTTTCAACAATAACTGAAATTGTTAATTCTTTATTTTCTTCTTTTTTTTCTTTAATTGTGTAATTTTTTTGGTTTGACATTGTGCTGAGTCTAACTTATTTAGTTTTTTTTGTAAACAAAAACCCCCGATTTTAATCGAGGGTTTTTGATAATTAAAGTTTTTATAAATTTTCAAGTTCGGCATCAAGCTCGGCCTCTATCTGTTCTAATTCTTTATCAATTTCATCAAAATCAAGATTTTCAACTTCTGCTTCTATTTGACTTACTTCTTGGTCAATTTCTTGATCAGCCAGATCTATAACAGATTGCTGCTCACTTTCTTGAGGCTGATTTGGAATTTCAGAACTTGTCTGGATTGCTGTTAAAAAATAGATACCACCTAAAATGATTAAAATAATAACGATTATTGAACCAATAATTGGACCAACAGAGCCTTCTTTTGTTTTTGAATCTAATGAAGTTATTTCTTCATTATTTATATTTCTTTTTTCTTCATCCATATTTATTAAAATTATAACATTAGTAATTATTCTTCGGAACCGCTATTTTCATCTGAATCATCATCTGCTTGGCCTCTTTGATTTCTCAACTCTTCTTTCATTGTTCTAATGGTTTCTTGAATTTGAGATTTTATATTTTGAGCCATTTCTTTAACTTCTTTAATTAAAAATCTAATCTCTTCTTTTGATATTTCTGAGTCTAGTGATTGATTAGTAGTTTCTGTAAAAGATTCTATTTCAGTTTCTAAATCATTAATACTAATAATAACTAAATTTAATTTAGATTGTGATTCTGGTAAATCAAATCCTTTATTTTCTAGCTCATCAATTTTATTTTGAAGCCTTGCTACAAAATTTGAGAAACGATTAGCAATATTGGAAAGTCGATTAGCAATATTTCCAATGGAATTCCTGATTCTTTCTTTGGCGTTTTCTTGTAACTGGACTTTTCTTTCTTGCCTATTTTCTTGCCGGGTATCTTTTCTCTCCAAAATATTTTCCTGTCTCTGTTCTTGTCTCTGGTTGAGGCTTTCTTGTAGATTTTCTCTAACCCGACTAATGGGGTCTTGATCCACCGCAGATTCTTCTTGGGCAAAAACATTTGATGTGCTTATAAAGAAAACTAATGCCACTATAAAAATTTTATTTATTGAATTCATAATTTAACTTTAATTAATAATTAAAGTCATTATACCAAATCATTTTAATTAAAAAAATTGTCAGCTTAAGATCTTAAGATTTAGGGAATTTCTTTTGGTATATTTCAAGTGACTTCTCGATTGCTTTCATTGCATCATCTCGGCCTTTTGTTCCTTTGATTTCTACTTTTACTGGCTTGCCGTCGCTTTTTAGATGTTTATATGTTTGGAAAAAATGGATAATTTCTTTGACTTTGTGTCCATTGATATCTTTTAAATCTTGAGTATCTTCCCAGCGACGATCTTTTTCTGGAACACCAATGATTTTATAATCTGATTCTCCATCATCAATCATTTCAATAACAGCAATCGGTCTGACTTTGACTAAAATTCCTGGATGTAGAGGAAATGTTGTTAAAACAACAACATCTAATGGGTCATTATCATCCCAGAGAGTTTGTGGAACAAAACCATAGTCAAAAGGATATGGAGCTGAAGTGTAATTAGCTCGATCAAGTGAAATAAGACCATTTTTCTTATCTATTTCATATTTATTATTTGAACCTTCAGGAATTTCAATGATTACATTGATTAGATTTGGTACATCACTTCCTGGAGATACTTCATGCCATAAGTTCATAAGTTCTATAAGTTAATTAATAAGTTTTTTAATTATAACAAATTTTATTCTTCTTCGTCAGAAGTTTTTTCAACTTCTTCTTTTTCTTCAACATCTTTATCTGATTTTTCTCCACCAGCTGATTCAATATCAATTTTCCAACCCGTTAATTTTGCTGCCAATCTAACGTTTTGCCCTCCTTTCCCAATAGCAAGAGATTGTTGGTCTTCGCTAACCAGTACTTTGGCTTTTTGTTCTTCCGCATTAATGCTAATTTCTAAAATTTTTGCTGGGCTTAGGGCTTCGCTAATAAATTCTTCTGGATCTTCTGACCATTCAATAATGTCAATTTTTTCACCACCAAGCTCTGACATAATAGTTGTAACTCGAACACCTCTTTGACCAACCAATGCTCCGACTGGGTCGATACTCTCATCTTCAGAATAGACTGCAACCTTTGAACGAGAGCCAGCTTCTCTGGCAATTGATTTAATTTCAACAACATCAGTAGCTATTTCGGGGACTTCTGATTTGAAAAGCTCTTGTAGGAATTTTGGGTGAGATCTGGATAATTTTAGAAAAATTCCTTTGGGAGTTTCGTCAACACGGAAAAGATATGCCCGGATTCTTTCTCCTTGTCTGAATTTTTCACCCGGGATTTGTTCTTCATAAGGAAGCATGCCGACAGCTCGACCCATGTCTATGTATATAGTTCCTCTTTCCATTCTTTCTACTGTTCCAGAAACAATGTCACCTTCTTTTTCACCATACTCTGACATAACAGATGTTTTTTCTGCTTCTCTAATTTTTTGAGTAATGATTTGTTTAGCTGTTTGAGCAGCAATTCGTCCAAAATCATCTTTCTTTTCAAGCGGGAAAGTAATTTCATCATCAATCTTGACATCTTTTTTGATTAGTCTAGCTTCATCAATCAAGATATGATGTTCTGGATTATACTTAATTTTGACTTCTTCGCCGTCTGCTAAATTTGTTGGATCATATTCCTCGTCTTCCATGATGACACTTTCTTTGTCTATAACAATTTTGGATTGCCAAAATTCAACATCTCCAGTATCGGGATTAAATTTTGCCTTTACTATTTGGCCTCTTTTACCATATTCTTTTTTATAAGCTGTTCCTAAAGCGATTTCAATTGCTTCTAAAATTCTTTCTTTTGGTATACCTCTTTCTTCTTCAAGTTGAGATAATACAGCATTTATTACTTTTAAATCGAACATATTTAATTGTGTTTAAGTCCCAAAACTTGGTTTTGGGGCAATTTTTCTAAAATTTTTCAAAAAAATTAGCCCGCCCCCGTCATTTTCAGAGGGCGAACCTTTTTCTGGATACCTTTAATATATCATTAGTTAAGTAAATGTCAAACAACATAAATTGTAATATGAGAGTGGGAAAACTTGTTTTTTTATTTTTATTTAAGTGATATAATTAAATCATTAATATCATAATTCAATATCATGAAAAGTTTTATTCAAACCTTTAAAATAATTATCTTATCACTGGCTGTTATTACAGCAGTTTCATATGTGCAGGCGGAATGGAACCCGCCAACGATTGATCCAACAGGGGGGAATGCACCAGCCCCTATTAATGTTTCAGACTCTGATCAAATAAAAGAAGGGGGGATAACACTTGGTGGGACTCTCTTTTCACCTAAAATTTATGCTGAGGAAATTTGTTTTACTGGAGATGACGGGGATATTGGTGGCGGTGATGATCAATGCTTAACTTCTTTGCCAGATGGTTTTTAATCAACAAATAAAATATTAAAAAAGTATGAAAAATACTTTTAAAAAAATAAAAAAACATTTCTCTAAAACAATCTTCGTATTTATTTTGGTATTTTTAGGTTTTAATGTTGTAACAGCAGCATCTCTAGAATTGAATGGTTATGCGTGGTCTTCGAATGTTGGTTGGATATCAATGAATTGTTTGAATGATAATAGTTGTGATGATGTTGATTATCAAGTTAAATATGACCAAGACACTAATAATTTAATTGGCCATGCATGGTCTTCTAATGTCGGCTGGTTGAAATTCGGTGGCTTATCTGGATTTCCAGAAAATGGAATTTCAACTACAAAAGAAAATGCCAAAATTGAAAATGGTCAAATGAAAGGCTGGGCAAAATTTCTTGGGCATGGTGATGACCGGTTGAGAGCAATCACCCCAGAGACATATGTTTATTTTATTTTAGATGATTCAAGTTCAATGGGGGATTTAGCTGATGATTTACAGAATGAGATTATCCCCCAAATTCAAACTGCGATTGTTAATGAATTTGGTTTAACTTCAGAACAAGCAGATGAAAGAGTTAATTATGTTGAAATGCCTGACGATTATGAGAGATATTTGGGAATTATTTGTGAAATTGGTAAAGATAATATGAGTTCAACATATAATCCATTAGGGTTGGGCAATGTGGGACAAGTCGAAGATGCAATTTTTGTTGTTTTTACAAATGAATCAAATGAAATTGGTTCGTTTGAAAGGTCAAAGTCTTTTGGAGAAGATTGGGAAAGTGTTGGTTATCATTTAGATAAAGCAGATCATGGAGGCACTTTAACTTTTCCAGATCATATTCCGAATGATACAAATGATTTTACTGATTATCAGTATGATTATGATAGATTGATTTTAGGATCAGCTGGTGTCTATGGTAATTGTGGATCAGAATCTCCTTTTGGTGACATTCAAGATACAAAACTAACTGTTATTAATGTTGGTGAAAATAATGATTATGATAATAAGGGCTTTAAACAATTTTTAAACTATGCTTTTAATGATAATTCTGCCCCATCATTACCAAGTGGTTGGAATTATATAAGTGGTGATGATGATTTTGATCCTGATTTTAATGATTTTACTAACAACCAAGCCCTTGTAGATGAAATTGTAAATATATTGAAAAATAGTTTTGGTATTGGGAATACCCCAACTACTGAATTAGCTTGGGATGGGTGGCTGTCTTTGAACGGTCAAACAGGCGGTGGTTCTAATTATGGGGTTTCAACCACAACAGATTTTGGTTTTAGTGGTTATGCTTGGGGAGATGATGTTGTTGGGTGGGTTGATTTTAGTCCTGTAAGGATGGGGAGAGAGATAACAATTAATTTTTCTAGTGTTGTTTGTAATAGTGAAGATGATTTACCAAATTGGTCTACACCATATAGTTATTCTTATAGAAATTTTATTGGACCAGACACAGCTGCTGATTATAATATTGAAAAATGCTCTCCAGAAAGTGGGCGAACATTTCAATATTTACAAGGGGGTCCAAGTGGTGGTAATAATTTTCCTATAGCTGGAGATCCAAATGTAAAAACAACAGGTGAAACAGACATTACTGGTGTAACATCAATAAAGACAATTGTAATTGATGAAGACCCAGATGGGGGTAGTGATGATGGAAATTTTTGGGTTAAAATAGTCAAAGATGCTGGTGGAATTAATTTTTCTGATGATCAAGAAATAACAGACACCCCTCCCATTGCCAGTAGCACAAATCCTATTTCTGCTGAAATGTATTGTCATTATGATGTTATTCATTACGATAATAGAGAATGGTTTTGTGCTACTGAATATTGTGAACCTGTTCCTGTTGATGACAATTATTATTGTGTAGCTTTTGATGTTAAAGATGGAGCATGTGGTTTAAGTAACGGTGACTTGCTTCCGGGTGACAGCAAACCAGATGATAATTTATGTGCTCCAGGCGAAGCTTCAATACTTTCTCCTGACTCTGATCTCGATAGTGGTGTCCATAATCAATGGACCTGGACATGTTCCGTTGGGGATGGTGATCCGTCTCCAGAATGTGCCGCCACTTGTCCAGCTGGTCAAGTAATTGATATTTCTACTGATACCTGTGTTGATGAGGTTGTAATTACAGGAGCATGTAATGATATTATATTGCTTCCGGGTGACAGCAAACCAGATGATAATTTATGTGCT
>CAZRAX010000016.1:12174-12390 GCA_964598245.1 uncultured Candidatus Saccharibacteria bacterium
CTAGGCGACCCTTCAGAACTTGTTGCTGATGGTAATCAATGGACCTGGACATGTTCCGTTGATGGTGGTAATCCGTCCCCACAATGCAACGCCACTTGTCCAAATCTTCAAGTAATTAGTGATGATGGTAATGAATGTGTTGTTGACACAGACACCCCAGGTGCAACCATAAATGACTTTAATGGTAAACCGGGCCTAATTAAAAAAGGTGGTGAT
>CAZRAX010000017.1:0-11554 GCA_964598245.1 uncultured Candidatus Saccharibacteria bacterium
GGTTGATAAAGAATTAAATCGCCCGTTTTCTTGTCATGAAGGGGATATTTGGTGGACTAGTATTGGTTGTAATATTGGTGTTGAAAATAACGGTAAGGGAAATAACTTTGGTCGGCCTGTTTTAATTCTCAAGAAAATTAATTATTATTCTTGTTTAATTGTGCCGTTAAGTTCTAAAGAAAAGTTAGGCTTTTTCTACAGAGAATTTTATTTTAAGAATATTAAAAACACTATTTTGTTCAATCAAATCAAAGTAGTTGATACTTCCAGATTCATAGATTTAATTGGTCAAATTAGTGAAAAAAAATTGGTCAATATTAAATTACAGTTTGTAAAAATATTTAAATAAAATAACCGCCCTGTTGGGCGGACATGGGTTACCCCGATTAATGATTTAATTCTACCAAACCCAATCTATCTGTCAAAACAAAATTTTATCAAAACTTTAGTCCGATTTGCTCTAATTTCTTGATGCACAAAAATTTTGATCAATGGAATGAGGTCAAGAAAGGGGTTGATAATTCCGGTAATTTCCCAAATTTCAGGGAAAGAGAAGTTTGGTTTGTCAATTTAGGACTTAATGTTGGTTATGAACAAAATGGCAAGGGTTCTAATTATTTGAGACCAGTAATTATATTTAAGAAATTTAATTATAGATTGTTTTGGGCAGTACCATTAACTAAAAATGTCAAAAATCATAAATATTATTTTAATTTTAAAATAAATTCTAAGGAAAATTCTGCGATATTATCACAGCTTAGGATTTTAGATGTAAAAAGATTAAGGTATAAAATTGGCTATCTTTCTAAGAAAAATTACCTACTTCTAACTAAAAAAATTTTGGGATTTTTCCCGAAAATTTTTTAGTTTAACCCTTGCTATCGCAAGGTCGTGCCGAAGCAATTTATAATTACATTCTACCAAACCCAATTTATCTGTCAAAATAAAACTTTATCAAAACTTAACCTAAAAATCGCCCTAAAATTCTAAATTTGTTATAATTAATCTAATGATTGCTTTACTCTCAATCTTTGTTTTTATCTTCGGCACCATAATCGGTAGCTTTTTAAATGTTGTAATTCTAAGGTACAACACCGGTCGTTCAATTGGCGGCCGTTCTGGCTGTATGCATTGCAATTATAAACTTCAGTGGTACGACTTGATTCCCATTTTTAGTTGGATTTTTTTACGAGGACGTTGTCGAAAATGCTTTTCTAAAATTTCAATTCAATATCCGCTTGTCGAGTTGGCAACTGGTCTTACTTTCTTATCAATTTTTGCTAATTTGTCACTGTATTATACCCAACCAGTCATTGCTGGATTATTTTTTATCTGGCAAGCAATTATTTTTTCAATTTTGATTATAATTTTTGTCTATGATTTGCGACACAAAATTATTCCAAACGAACTTTCCTATACTTTTGCTGGACTAGCTTTTATTCAAACTGTTTTTTATTTGTCACTGGCAAGCTCGTGGCAATTAATTAATTATCTTGATTTATTTTCTGGGCTGTTGATGTTCTTGCCGTTTTGGGCACTCTGGGCTTTTTCAAAAGGTCGATGGATTGGACTAGGAGACGGCAAGCTTGCTTTGGGAATTGGATGGATGCTTGGATTTATTGGAGGAGTCTCAGCAATCGTTTTGGCTTTTTGGATCGGAGCAGTTTTCAGTGTTACATATTTGTTAATAACAAAATTGAATAAGCTTGATAAAAATATTACAATGAAGACAGAGATTCCGTTTGCTCCGTTTTTGATAATCGGATTTTTGATTGTATTTTTCTGGCAAATTGATTTTCTTGGTCTTGGAATTTTTTTTAACATAATTTGATGAAGCTTTTTTCACAAAAAAATAAAAACAACAGCGGGTTCAGCCTTTTGGAAATGTTGGTTGTAATTGCAATTTTCGGAATTCTGACAGCCGTTATTGTTTTCAATTATGGTAAGTTTAATAGTGAGATAATTTTTACCAATGTTGCCTATGAATTGGCTTTATCAATTCGTGAAGCCCAAGTTTACTCTCTAGGTGTTGCTGTTGCAGGAGACGATTTTGATACAAGATACGGAGTTTATTTTGATATAGAAGAAGATGATCAAAAATTTATCTTTTTTGCTGATAAAGATGATAATGGTAGATGTGGGGCAAATAATGATTGTAGTTTGAGTGGATTATCTGGTGATGAACCGAGTAGTTTGAGTAATTTAACAAGGGGGATTTTTGTTAGAGGTTTTTGTGTGACTGGTTTAGGTGAGACTCCAATTTGTTCTTCTGGAAATGATTATTATAATAAAAATAATCTTACTGGTAATAAAGAGGGTTTAGCCATAACCTTTCAAAGACCCGATCCAGATGCCTATATTGAAATAGGTAATGGGGGTGGAGTTTCGGGTCGTAATATCAAAATTGAATTAGAATCTCCAGATGGTGCCAGAAGAGACATCATTGTTAGTGAAAATGGACAAATAGATGTTAATTTTATTAACAATTAAAATGAATCTAAAAAAGCAAAAAAATAATAACGGATTTACACTGATTGAAATGCTGGTTTCTGTTGCACTCTTTACGATTGTTTTAACTATTGCTATTGGTGCAATTTTGACCATTATTGATGCCAATCGAAAATCACAGACTTTGACATTGGTTATGAATAATTTAAATTTTGCGATGGAATCAATGACAAGAAGTATCAAAACTGCAAATCCAAGTAATACTGGTGATGATAGAATTAGGGTTGATGGTGGTAATACTAAACTTACTTTGACGGATCAGGAGGGGAGAAGAATTATCTATGAATTTGACGAAGATGCCGAAAAAATTACAAAAGAAGTTGATTCAGGCACTGAGGTTCCAATTGTTTCTGATGATGTTGTAATTGAGGATGCGAAATTTTATCTATCATCATCTTATGAATCTAGTGGTTATAATAAGCAACCAAGAATACATATTTTAATCTATGGTTATGTTCAAATTACAGAAAAAACTAGATCGGATTTTAGTATTCAAACGACCATTTCACCAAGGCAATTAAACATTGATGCTATAAATTAAAATGATTAATAATTTATTTAAAAAAATAAAACGAAAGAAAAAAGGATTTACTGTTGTAGAGAGTTTATTTGCTATTTTTATTTTATTACTTTCAATAACGGGGCCAATGGTCTTTACCCAATCGGGATTGAGAGCTTCTTTCGTGGCTCGTGATCAGGTCACAGCATTTTTCTTGGCTCAAGATGCGATTGAGTACATTAAAAATGTAAGAGATAATAATGTTTTAAATATTTTAGATGGTAATCCCGGAGATTGGCTTGATAGTTTGAATGATTGTTTAAATATCAATGGTTGTACCATTGATACGTCAAAAATAGTTTCGAGTGCATTTTCTTCTTGCGCATCTGATAATGGAATCGGCTGTATTAAGGATGACGATATTAATGTTTACACTCCATTGCAAAAAAATATTGATCCAACAACTGGATTAGAACTTTTTGGATTTGGGTTTAGTGGTACACCCGAAAACTCAATTTTTGCTCGTGAAATAAAAATTAAAGAGATTGGCAACAATGAAGCAGAAATTACTGTTACCGTCCGCTGGGAAACTGCCAAAACAATCGGTGTTCGTGAAATTGTTGTTAAAGAATTTATTTATAATTGGGCGGCATCAATTTAATTATGAGAAAAAAAATCCAACAAAAAAATAAAGCGTTCACACTACTGTTTGCAGTTCTAGTTTCTTCTTTGGTTTTGGCAGTTGGAGCCTCTGTTATTACTGTTGCCTTAAAACAATTACGATTATCTGGTTCTGCCAGAGATTCACAATATGCTTTCTATGCTGCCAATACTGGAATTGAATGCGCTATTTTTTGGGATTTGAATGATGTGGATGGTTTAGCTGTTTTTGCAACCAGTAGTGGTAGTAGTATGGTTTCAGAGTATGACAATAGACCTTATGTTGTGGAATGTGCTGGGTTGTCTTTGTATCAGCCAACCTTCGATTGCCAATCTGTTGATGTTTATAATCAAGAAAATTGGTGTGTTTATTCTGACTCTGACAGCGCCACCACGACTTTTCGTATTGATCCAGTTGATTCTGATTCTAACCTAGAATATTGTGTTGATGTTATTGTTTCTAAAAGTAAAACTGATGACGGAATAGATACTGTCATTGAAGCTCGAGGTTATAATACTTGTGAAACTGGTAATCCTCGTAGAATTGAAAGAGGCTTGCGAATTAAATATTAATCTTTAAACTTAACTTTAATTAAATTGTTTTCAGTGATGGAAATATGGACAAGAATGAAGCTAAAAAAAGATTGGAAAAACTTCGTCAAACGATTGAACATCATCGGTATCTTTACCATGTTCTTGATTCTCCAGAAATTTCTGATCAAGCGCTTGATTCATTAAAAAGAGAATTGGTTGAAATTGAAACACAATTTCCAGATTTAATTACTCCCGATTCACCAAGCCAGCGAATTTCCGGCAAGCCACTTGAGGAATTTAAAAAAATAAAACATAAAGTCGCTCAGTGGTCTTTCAGTGATATTTTTAATGAAAAGGAAATGCTGGATTTTAATGACCGAATTATTCGAATGTTGGAAAAGTCTGGAAAATTTCCTAAAAAGTCTGATAAATTTTTAAAAAATTCTGGTAAGATATTTCCTCAATACACATGCGAGCTCAAGATTGATGGATTAAAAATTGTTTTAGAATATGTTGATGGTTTTCTAAAAACTGCTGCCACCAGAGGAGATGGAAAAGTTGGTGAAGATGTGACAGAAAATGTAAAGACAATTCAATCAGTTCCTTTGAAATTGAAAAAACCAATCAGCATTATCGTTGAAGGTGAAGTTTATTTGGATAAAAAAGAATTTGAAAAAATTAATAAAAAACTTGCCAAAGCGGGCGAGAAAATTTATGCTAATCCGCGAAATCTGGCGGCAGGGACTTTGCGACAGCTAGATTCAAGAATTGTTGCCAAGAGAAATTTATCTGTTTTTATTTATGACTTGGCGGCAATTAATAATAAAATTTCACAACCACAAACTCAATTAGAAGAACTTGAACTTTTGAAAGAGCTTGGATTTAAAGTTAATAAAAATTTCAAACTTTGTAAAAATACTGAAGAAGTGATTGATTATTGGCGATATTGGCAAAATCATAAAGAAAAAGAGACTTATCAGATTGATGGAGTTGTTGTCAAAGTAAATCGTAAAGATTATCAGGATGCTTTGGGTTATACAGGGAAAGCTCCGCGCTATGCTATTGCTTTTAAATTTCAAGCAGAGCAAGTGACAACTATTATTGAAGATATTGCTTTTCAGGTCGGTCGAACTGGTGTAATTACTCCAGTAGCACATCTGCGACCAGTTGAAGTAGCTGGCTCTATCGTCTCGCGGGCTACATTACACAATGAAGATGAAATTAATCGTCTAGATGTCAGGATTGGTGATACTGTTATTTTGCAAAAAGCAGGGGATGTTATCCCGCAAGTTGTCCAAGTTCTAAAAGAGTTGCGACCTAAAAATTCGCGAACTTTTAAATTCCCAAATAAAATTGCAGAGTGTGGCGGAGATGGATCTATTGAAAGAATTCCAGGTCAGGCGGCTTATCGTTGTATTGATAAAAATTCTTTCACAATGCAAAAACGACGTTTGTATTATTTTGTCTCTAAAAAAGCTTTTGATATTGAAAATCTTGGTCCAAAAGTCATTGATCAATTAATTGATGAAAATTTGATTCAAAATCCTGTGGACATTTTCACCTTAAAAAAGGGTGACTTACTACCGCTAGAAAGATTTGCTGAAAAATCAGCAGATAATTTAATTGAATCAATTAATTTATCTCGCCAAATAACTTTACCTAAATTTTTGATTTCACTTTCAATTGATCATGTAGGAGAAGAGACTGCTTATCTAATCTCTAACCATTTTGGTTCATTGAAAGAAATTCAAAAAGCTAGCCAAGAAGAATTAATGTCAATTAATGGGGTTGGCGATATTGTTGCCGAATCAGTTTTCAATTGGTTTAAAAATTCTGATAATCAAAATTTAGTTAAAAATTTATTAGAACAAATTGAAATTACAGGAGAGAATTTTTCTAAAAATCAATCTAAAAATCAATCTGGTTTTTTTGCTGGTAAAACAGTTGTTTTGACTGGGTCACTTTCACAAATGACTCGCGATCAGATAAAAGAAAAACTGCGACAAGCGGGAGCTAATATTTCCAGTTCCGTTTCAGCTAAAACTAATTTCATTATCGCAGGTGAAAGTGCTGGGTCTAAATTAGAAAAAGCCAAAGATTTGGGAGTTCAGATTTTATCAGAAGAAGAGTTTATTAAAAATCTCTAAAATGCTAGTATAGTTTCTATGAATAAAGATGAAGTTAAAAAAATTGCTGAATTGGCTCGTCTAGAAATTTCTGATTCTGAATTTGAAAAAATGACTAGAGAAATTGATGCTATTTTGGAATATATTGATCAAATTAAATCTGCTGAAATTGATAATGATAATTCTAGAATTGAAAGTGCTGGTGTTCGCAATGTCATGCGAGAAGATCAAAGTCCACATCAAACTGCTGAAAATACCAAAGATTTAATCAACGAAGCACCTGATTCTCAGGATGGTTTAATTAAAGTTAAGAAAATTTTAAATAATTAATTTATGGACTTATCAAATTTAACAATTAAAAAAGCTGGTGAACTACTTCAATCAAAAAAGATTACAGTTAAAGAGTTGGTTGATTTTTATCTTCAAAAAATTGAAGAGAAAAAAAATTTAAATATTTTTTTGGAAACTTTTTCTGATTTAGATCAGCAGATTGAATCTGCTCAAACAAAAATTGATAATGGACAAGCGACTGAACTAACGGGAATTCCAATTGCAATCAAAGATAATATTTTAATCAAAGGCAAAACTGTCAGTGCTGCTTCAAAAATTTTAGAAAATTATAATGCAACTTATGACGCAACTGTTATTTCAAAGTTATATGAACATTCTCCAATTTTTCTAGGAAGAGTTAATATGGATGAATTTGCAATGGGTGGCTCTACTGAAAATTCAGCTTTTGGTGTGACAAAAAATCCTATTGATTCAGAAAGAGTCCCCGGTGGGTCATCTGGTGGTAGTGCATCTGCTGTTTGCGCTGATTTGTGTGTTTTTGCTCTGGGTTCTGATACGGGTGGTTCTATTAGACAACCAGCTAGTTTTTGTGGAGTTGTTGGTCTAAAGCCGACTTATGGTAGTGTTTCTCGTTATGGTTTGATTTCTATGGGAAGCTCGCTTGATGTGATTGGTCCTTTGACTAAAACTATTGAAGATGCAGAAATCGTTTTTAATATTATAAAAGGAAAAGATCCAAAAGATTCTACAACTATTGAATTAAATGAAAATAATAATCAAAAAAATCTCAACAAACAGGGAATTAAAAAAATTGGTGTTCCAAGAAGTTTCTTGAAAGAAGGAATTGATCAAGATGTTTTGGAAAATTTTGAAAAGTCTTTGAAAAAACTTGAAAAGGAAGGCTACGAAATTGTTGATATTGAAATGCCGGACTTGAAATATTCTTTACCTGTTTATTATGTCATTATGCCAGCCGAAGTTTCATCAAATATGGCTCGTTACGATGGTGTTAAGTATGGTAAAAAAATAGAGGGAAAAGATTTAATTGAAGATTATTTTAAAACTCGTGGTCAATTACTTGGTCCAGAAGTTCGTCGTCGTATTATTTTAGGAACTTATGTTCTATCGGCTGGTTATTCTGATCAGTATTACAATAAGGCTTGGCAAGTTCGGAATTTGATTAAAAAAGATTTTGATAATGCTTTTGAAAAAGTTGATTTGATTGCAATGCCAACTTCTCCAACCCCAGCATTTAAAATTGCAGAAAAAAGCACTGACCCCGTCTCAATGTATCTTGCGGATATCTTTACCGTTTCTGCTAATTTGGCCGGTGTCCCTGCCATTTCAATACCAGATGGAGTTGTCAAAAGAGATTCAAAAGATTTACCAACTGGGCTTCAATTATTAGCACCACAGCTAATTGAAAAAAAACTCTTTGAAATTGGACAAAAATTTGAGAAAATATAATAAAGTATGGCTGAAAAAAAAGAAGTAAAAAATAATTTGGGAGGTTTTGAAACAACCATCTTTGTAATTTTAATATTTGGAATTTTAGGGACTTTGTTGGGGGCCCTTGGTTTTTCCTTTAATTCAAATTTGGATGAAATAAAATTAAGCTCAGCATTCCCAACAGGAAATATTGAGCTGGGTGAAAATATTATAAATAAAAAAGATGTTGATGTTCATAGAAATCCTGAAGGAGCAATCATCGGTGATCAAGATAAAAGAGAAGTGGGAAAGGTTATTGAAGGGCCTACTGAGACTGATTCTAGAGTCTGGTGGAGAATTGATTACCCCGATGCACCTGATGGGTGGGTTCAACAAAATAATTTAAGTCGTTATGTTTGGAGTTATCGTTTATTAAATATCTTTCCAATTATTTTTACTTCTCTAGCGCCCTTTTTATATTTAATTTCACTTGTATTTTTAATTTTGATTATTGTTATTAGTGTTAAATTTAATAATTTGGAAAATTTGAAACAACAAAAAATAGAATTTCGTCAAAAAAAGACTGTCAAAGATAAAATTATTGAAGAAAGTGAAAGAGAAGAAAAAGAAGATTCAGAAGAAAACAGAAAAAATGGTAATGATCTTTTTGCAAAATTACCTACCGATGAAAATACTCCTAAAACAGCCGATGTTCATAATCGTCGTTGGGCCAAGGTTGAGACTTTGATTAATTCTCATAGTGTTAATGATTGGAAACAGGCAATTATTGAAGCTGATATTATATTAGAGGAGATGCTTGATAAAATTGGATATAAAGGTAATTCAATTGGCGATAAGTTAAAGCAAGTTGAAGAAAGTGATTTCCTTACTCTCAATCAAGCTTGGGAGGCACATAAAATTAGAAATCGAATTGCTCATAAAGGTTCAGAATATATTTTAAGTCGTGATGATGCAGAAAGGGCATATGATCTTTATAAACAAGTTTTTGAGGAGTTTTACTTAATTTAATTTATAACTTAATATTATTGTTTTATAAAACAATAATATTAAGTATGAAGTAAAAATAAAAATCTTCGCTGTTGATTTATGGCTGGAATTTGTTAGTCTTTAGGTAATCGTTGTTGAGGCGATTTTATTTAGATCGCGGAGTGGAGGAGAAGTACCTCGAGAGGCTCATAACCTCTAGACCCCGGTGCAATTCCGGGCTCCGCAACAATTCTTAGAGGTTAACCTCTAGACCCCGGTGCTCTGCAATATTTCTTGCGGGCTCCGCAACAAGTTAAAGAGGTTAACCTCTAGACCCCGGTGCTCTGCAATATTTCTTGCGAGCTCCGCAACATTAAATTCGACTTTTTTTATAAAAAATATTTGATATTATATATCAAACCCGGGGTAGCTCAGTTGGTTAGAGCGCAGCACTCATAAAGCTGAGGTCGACGGTTCAATTCCGTCCCTCGGGACAATAAAAGTTTCTTTTTTGACCTATAACTGGTTATATTGACAAAATATAATTAAATGTGTTATAATTAATAATAGTTATGAAAAAGTACATTGTCATCACAGGAAGTATCCTGTGTTTTTTGTTTGTCGTCATGGTTTTCAAAGGCCATGATTTTTCAGAAAAGGAGGTTCAACAAGAAGGTTCGGTTGCAATGCAATCAGATCATCAAGCTGACTCTACAACAACAGTCTCTGAGAACGGAACTGTTAAAATCGAATTTGGCCTTAGCGCTAATTTCGATCAATCAAAAAACTAAAAAATAAAAAGAAAGGGTAAAGAATGAAAAACATGTTCAAGATCATGACGGCCATTTTGGTCGTCTTCGCAATGACTTCGGTCATTTTCGGGCAAGAGTCCGAAGCGGTTTCTTTGTCTTTGGGCAAAGAGGTTGCCTCGGTTTCTTTGAATCGGGATTATGATATCCCGTCCGAGTTGCCGATCGGTAATCTTCAGATCGTGGATCTGTTGGCGGATGTCTCGATTGTCAAGATTGAGTGCACAGCTAACAGCGCTCAAGATCCATTCGTAGCAACCTTTCATGTTGAAGGGTTCGATGGTGTCAGAGAGATCAGTCGGTTGATCAGTTCGGTTCGAGTTAATCTCGAATTATCTGACCCCAAAGACGATGTCACCATTCGAGGGTCTCTCCAGGATGAAGACGGTGAAGAGCTTTTTAATGCTTTTCATAGTTTTCGTTTGGAAAAGGCCTACGACAAGGATGGTAATGTTTCATGGCAAGTGCCGTCTTGGGCTGGGAATTTATATTTTCAGCCAGTCGTTCAAAGGATATATCTCCCCGGTGTGCAATCAGCCAGTCTGATTGACAACGACGGAAGGATTATTCCAGTTTCGGTTACTCCGAACAGAATCAATCTTTCGGGGTGGACTCTAACGGAAGTATACAAATATTTGGCTATTCAAACGTCTGATGGTCAAAGATATCTGTACGACGGTCAAACCGGTGTTTTGGTCGAAGATCAAAATGTCAGTTTTGATAATCAAATGTCCGTGGCCGGAATCGAATTGGTTGAATTGGAAGACGATTCGCTCGTTCTCCAGCTTCAGCCAGAATTTGGTTACGTCCCATGGATTGAAACGGATTTTGGTACCGAAGGGATTTTACTCGATGTAGAATCCTACTGGGGAGTCCGGCCTATTTCGGTCTGGATTATCTCATTGGATGAAATTCGTCGAGGGCAAAGCCCAGAGCCGATTCAGTACCAAAGAGGAATGATTCTCGAGGGTTCTGGAACGGTTTACTTGTACTTCGAGTTCTCTCCCTGGCTTTACGAAGCTGGTGGAGGGGCAAAGGGGTAAAGTCCGTCACTGCTTTTTTTCTATCTGTTATAATTAAAATGTTATGTCATTTGAACAAATAGATTTTTTCGATAATCTTGATTCTGCTGATGGTGATGGAAACAACGCTCAGAAAACTGAAGCAGAAAATAATTTAGAAAATTCGGCGCAAAAATCGGATGATGGTTTAAGTTTTCATTGTGAAGTTTGCCAGGATCAAGGTTGTTCTGAGTGTGGTTGGGGTAGAGATTATAAGTAAGTTTTTACTTGTTTTTTACTCTTGTGTTTGTTAAATTATATCAACTGCAAATGGATTTTGTAGTATTAAGCAAGCGTTGTGTTTGCGGGGAGTCCTACGGACATTCCCGCTGCACTCGAATCATATGAGAACAAGTTCGCACAGATTCTCGTTTGCGGGGTAAGCAAAGCTTCCTCCCGCTACGTTCGGACGAAATGGAAATAAATTTCCATTCGATCCTCACTTGCGGGAGTAGCTCAACTGGTTAGAGCATCCGCCTGTCACGCGGAAGGTTGCGGGTTCGAGTCCCGTCTCTCGCGCACTGCTTACAGTAAGTATAACTTCCTCACATAAAAGCACCCGAGAGGGTGCTTTTATGTGAGGAAGTTGCATAATTTTACTATAAACCCAATTGACTTTAATCAGGTTTATAGTAAACTTAATATATATGA
>CAZRAX010000018.1:0-11491 GCA_964598245.1 uncultured Candidatus Saccharibacteria bacterium
TTGGATAAAACGAGAGAGGTGGTTTTATGTTGGTTCTTCTTTTGCTATAATTAAACAATGAATTCCGAAAAACCATTTCAAAACGAGGAAATTGCAACAATTCGCAATGATCAAAAACCTCCTGATTCAAATATTGACCCAGAACTTGAATCTCTTGACCCAATTGTATCTGAGGAAGAATTAGATATTTCCGCAGAAGATCTTGAAAAAATAATTTATATCAAAGATACTTTGATGGAAAAAAGAATAAGTATTGAAAAAGTTAAAGAAATTCAAGATTTTTCTATAAAAATTCAGAAAAAATATGGTGATTCTTTAAAAAAGAATGGACTTTTTCATGCTCTAATTGGTAGCAGTATTGAAAATGATTTTTCATATGATGATTTAGAAGGTCAAGATTCAATTATAAATTTTGTTAAAAACTTATAAATAAATATGAAAAAAATTGGAGTTAATAAAAATATTGAAAAAAAATTTGAAAATCCCCAAGAAGAAATTGAATATCTTCGTCAACAAATTCAACAAAGAGAAAAACAAATTGAAAAAGGTCGTCAGATTCCTGATAGAGAACAAGTTATTTCAGAAACAATTCAAGAATATAAACAAAATCGTCCCGATGAAATTTTAAACAAAGGGCATGTTATTCCTGAAAATATTAGAAATGAAATTAATCTCAAACTTTCACCAGAAGAACATGACGATAAAATTTCTGAGTTAGTTGAAATTATTCAACAAAAAGGAATTTCTAATGCTATTGATATTGTAGATAAAATGAATGATGCTCATGTTGAAGATGATTTTCATCGTTTTTTGGTTCAGTATTTGCGCGAGGGTTATACTGCAAAAGGCCATAATGAAAAGTCTAAAATTGCCAAAACTTTAAACAGGGCATTGTTTGAAGTTATTTTACCCGATCGTGGTGCTGATCAAAATCAACAACAAGATTTGCAACAACTTATCTCAATGATGGAACAATTCTATTCTGGAATGTTTTCAATTGAATCAGATAACAAAGATGATTATCTGACACTAGAAATTGCCAATGCGCTCGGTAGTCGCCAATTTATTTTTTATATTTCTGTTTCTCTAGGTAAAAAACAACTTTTTGAAAAGCAGATTTTGTCTTTTTTCCAAAATGCTCAAATTATTGAACAAAGAAATGATTTTAATATTTTTAATCAAAAAGGATTCTCGGTTGGTGCTTATGCTAAATTAAAAAATACTGCTGCCAAACCTCTTCGGACTTATGACGAATTTCAAAATGATCCGCTGAGGGTTCTTTTAAATGTTTTTTCAAAACTTGATCAGGCAGGAGAAGGGGCAGCAGTTCAAATTATTTTTAAACCATCTGGTGGAGAATTTTATGAAAAAAATTATGCCAAAGCTCTTTCTAGGTTAGAAAAGGGTGAACCCGCTGGCGACGAGCTTTACATGAGTAATACTAAAACTGATAAAATTATTAATACAGTCTCTGGACTTTTCAATAGTGGTTTTTCAAAGAAAAAGGAAAATGAAAATAAACCTGTTCAAATTGATAGTAGTTTGATAGAACTTGTTAAGAAAAAAATTAGTAAACCGATTGTTTCTACCAATATTAGAGTAGTTGCTTCTTCTCAAACAGAAGCTCAGGCAAACTCAATTTTATCTGATATTAAATCTGCCTTTAATCAATTTAATAATCCTGTTTCCAATGAAATAGAATTTGTTAATCTTAAAAAAAGTAATTTAAAAAATCTTTTCAAGCAGTTTTCTTTTCGGGAATATTCACCATCGATTGAAATTCCATTGAATATTGCAGAATTATCTACAATTATCCATCTTCCACCAGAAAAAGTTTCTATTTCTTCCCAACTTAAATCTTCTAATTTTGCTACTGCACCAGCGCCAATTGAATTGCCAACGGAAGGAACTTTACTTGGTATTAATAATCATCAAAATCAAGAAACTGAAATATATATTTCAGAACAAGATAGAATGCGACACTTTTATACTATTGGACAAACTGGTACTGGTAAAACAAACTTTTTAAAAACTCAAATTATTCAAGATATTAAAAATGGAGAAGGTGTCTGTATGATTGACCCTCATGGTAATGATATTCAAGATGTTTTGGCTAATGTTCCTCCTGATCGTTATGATGACATTATTTACTTTGATCCAGCTTATATTCAAAAACCAATGGCTCTAAACATGTTGGAATATAATCATGATTATCCAGAACAAAAATCATTTGTTATTGATGAGCTATTTAATATTTTTATGAAACTTTACGGTTCTAACCCCGAAGCAATGGGCCCAATGTTTGAACAATATTTTCGTAATGCAACAGCGTTAGTTGTTGAGGATCCAGAAACAGGATCTACATTATTAGATGTTTCCAGAGTTATGGCAGATGAAAATTATCGTAAATTAAAATTATCTCGTTGTAATAATCCTGTTGTTAAACAATTTTGGGAGGAAATTGCTCAAAAGGCTGGTGGTGAAGCTTCACTGGCAAATATTGTCCCTTATATTACTTCTAAATTTGATGTTTTCTTGGCGAACGAAATTATGAGACCAATTATTTCTCAAGAAAAATCGGCTTTTAACTTTAGAGAAGTTATGGACCAAAAGAAAATTTTATTAGTCAACCTTTCAAAGGGACGACTTGGTGATAAAAATTCTCATTTAATTGGATTAATTATTGTGGGCAAAATTTTGATGGCTGCTTTGTCTAGAACTGATAATTTAAAAGGTGATTTGGCACCTTTTTATCTTTACGTTGATGAATTTCAGAATGTTACAACTGATTCAATTGCAACTATTCTTTCAGAAGCTAGAAAGTATAAGCTTTCTCTAAATATTGCTCATCAATTTATTGACCAACTTGATGAAAAAATAAGTGATGCTGTTTTTGGTAATGTTGGCTCTATGGCTGTCTTTCGTGTTGGTACAGAAGATGCAGAATTTTTTGAAAGACAATTCAAGCCAACTTTTTCTGCTTCAGATATTATGAATATCGAAAATTTTAATTTTTATGCCAAAATTTTAGCTAATGGTGTCCCCGTAGAGCCGTTTAATATCAAAGCACTGCCAGCCCCTAGTGGTGATTTAGATAAATTAGAAAGTTTAAAACAACTTTCTTATATGAAATATGGTCGTGATCGAGCTGAGGTTGAAAAAGAAATAATGAAAAAATATCAAAAAAAAGAGGAGGAAAAATTAGAATCAGATCCGTTTAGTAAACTTAATGTATTAAAACATGATTAAAGAAAAAACTTTAGTAGTAATAAAACCAGATGGTATTCAAAGAACTTTGATAGGTGAAGTTATTAGAAGAATTGAAAGAGTTGGTTTGAAATTGGTTGGATTAAAAATGATTATTCCAAATAAAGAGATGATTGAAAAACATTATACTATTGATCCTGATTGGATTAAAAAGACGGGTGAAAAATCAATTAATGTTTATCTAGAAAAAAATCAAAAACTACCTTCAGATGATCCAATAGAGGTTGGTCAAAAAGTTCTGAATGTTTTAGTTAAATACATGACCTCGGGTCCGGTGATTGCAATGGTTTGGCAAGGTGCTAATTCTGTTGGCATTGTCCGAAAAATTGTAGGTGCGACAGAACCGCTTTCTTCTGATGTGGGGACTATTCGTGGCGATTTAGTTTTGGATTCGTATAAAATTGCCGATATTGATGGTCGAGCTGTTAGAAATTTGATTCATGCGTCTAGTTCAACAGAAGATGCTGAAAATGAGGTTAAATTGTGGTTTTCTGATTCTGAAATTTTAAATTATCGATTAATTCAAGAACAAATCCTATATGATGTTAATTTAGATGGTCTTTTGGAGTAAATTTTATAAATACGACACATTAAAACAATAACAGCTAGTTGAAAATTTGTTATTTTTTTGATACAATAACATCGGGTCATTGAATGAATACTAGATTAAATGGATCCTAAGGGAGTCTAACATTATTTCAAGCCTTGGTTTGAAATTGCAGGCACCCACTTGCTATTGGCTAGGATCTCATTCATGACCCCAGTAAAAACACCGAGCATTATCTCGGTGTTTTTGCTATAATATTTATGTAAATTAAATCAAATGTTTTTTAGAAAACCGTTTTTTAAAGAGTTTCTTATTTTATCAATAGTAATTGCTATTCTTCACTATATTTCATTAAAATTATATTTATATTGGACAGTTTCTTGGTTTGATATTTTAATGCATTTTTTGGGTGGGTTTTTGATTGCTATTTTTGCTATCTTCATTCTTTATTCTTTTTCTGATTTTGAAAATTTAAAAAAACATAAAATTTTTGTTTGGAGTTTAATTTTAATCTTAACATTGTCAGTTGGTTTAACTTGGGAATTGTGGGAAATTTTTGTTGGCTTTACAAATACTCTCAAAGATCTTGGTGATACGGTCTTGGATCTTATTATGGATCTTATTGGAGCATTTTTTGCTATTATTTATTCAAGAAAAAAATTATGGAAAATAAAAAAGTAATTCTAAAATTTTATGGAGGTGCTGAATCAGTCACTGGTTCTAATTTTGTTTTGGAAAGTCAGAAAACAAAAATTATGGTTGATTGTGGTCTTAATCAAGGAGGGAAGAATTCAACAAAAAATGATCCGAATCGACAACCTTTCAAATATAATCCTGCTGAAATTGATTTTCTGATAGTTACTCATGCCCATGCTGATCACATTGGTAGAATCCCCAAGTTAGTTAAAGATGGTTTTGAGGGGAAAATTTATTCTACTCCTTCAACGAAAGAATTAGTTGAAGTAATGTTTGATGACGCACTATCTGTAATTACTAATGAATCAAAAGATAAAAACATTGAAGCTCTTTATCAAAAAAAAGATGTTGAAAAAACAATGTCTTTGTGGCAGACCCTGCCTTATCATCAGGAGAAAAAATTAAATGATGATTTTAGTCTTTATTTCAAAGATGCAGGTCATATTTTGGGATCGGCAATTGTTTACATTAAAGATATTAAAAAAAATAAAAATATTGTTTTTACTGGGGACTTGGGTAACACTCCAACCCCTTTGATTCGTGATACTGAAAAAGTTGACGATGCTGATTTTTTAATCATGGAAAGTGTTTATGGAGACAGAAACCATGAAGGTAAAGAGCTACGAAAAGAAAAATTAAAAGAAGTTATGCAGAGAGTTATCAATAGAAAAGGAACTCTGCTAATTCCAGTTTTTTCTTTGGAAAAAACTCAGGTTTTATTACATGAGATGAATGATTTGATTGAAGGGGGTCAAGTTTCTTCTGTCCCTGTTTTTTTTGATTCACCACTTGGAATTCGCTTAACAGAAATTTATGCTAGACAATTTCAAAATTTTAATCAAAAAGTTCAAGAAAGAATCAAAAGAGGTGATGATATTTTTGATTTTCCAAAATTAAAAAAGACTTATGACAAAAAAGAGTCTTTATCAATTCATAGAACAAAAGATCCAAAAATTATTATTGCTAGTTCGGGGATGAGTATCGGCGGTAGAATTATGGGTCATGAAAAAAGATATTTATCAGATCCCAAAAATGCTATTTTATTTATTGGATATCAGGTTCCTGGGACACTTGGGCGAGCAATTAAAGAAGGTTCAAAAAAAGTTATGATTGATGGTCAAAAAATTACAATTAAAGCAGAAATTGATGTCGTTGATGGGTATTCTTCACACAAAGATTCCGATCATTTACTTGAATTTGCTTTAGATAATGAAGGTAGAGCTGAAAAAATATTTGTAGTTTTAGGAGAATCAAAATCCGCAATGTATTTGACTCAAAGAATTAGGGATAATTCTACAATTGATGCTGTTCATCCAAAACAAGATGATAGTTTCATTTTGTATTAATTTTTGATAAAATATTATTCTTAATAAGTTAACCAAAAAAACATGGTATTATATATAATAATTGCGATAGTTGTTGTTTTAGCGATCGGACTAATTGCAACTTATAACAAATTCATACGATTAAGAACTCGTAGTGAAGAAGCTTGGTCAGATATTGATGTCCAACTAAAACGTCGTTACGACCTTATCCCAAATCTAATTGAGACAGTTAAAGGATATGTAACTCATGAAAGAGAAACCCTAGAAGCTGTAACAAATGCTAGAACACAGGCAATGGGTGCTCAAACTGTAGAAGAACAAGCTGGTGCTGAAAACATGCTGACAGGTGCTCTGAAGTCTCTTTTTGCTGTTTCTGAGAATTATCCAGATTTGAAAGCCAATCAGAATTTTATGGAACTTCAAAGAGAATTAACTGATACTGAAAATAAAATTCAAGCGGCTCGTCGATTTTATAACACAAATGTTCGTGACCTAAATATTGCAACAGATTCTTTCCCAACAAATATTGTGGCGAATATATTCAAATTTGATAAAAGAGAATTCTTTGAGCTTGCAGAAGATGAACAACAAGCAAAAGATCCTGTAAAAGTTGATTTTTAAGTGTTGCCAAGAGGACAATTTTATTCTCTATAATAATCTTATTTGAAAAATGGCGCCAAATCTCTATAAAAATCAATCAGAAAATATTACTAAGACATGGCTTTTAATGTCTGTGTTCTTCGTGCTAATTATGTTTCTTGGGTGGTTTGCTAGTTATTATTTTGGAAATGCTTTAATTTTCTATTTTGCTCTCGCCTTTAGTTTAATAATGCCAATTATTAGTTATTGGAATTCTGCTTCAATTGTGTTGAAAATTAGTGGTGCTAGACCAGCTAATAAAGAAGAATTTTATGATTTATATACAATAACCGAAAATCTATCTATTACCGCTGGCTTACCAATGCCGAAATTGTATGTAATTAATGATTCAGTTCCGAATGCTTTTGCAACTGGTAGAAATAAAGAACATGGTGTTGTTGCTGTGACAACAGGACTTTTGCAAACTTTAGAAAAAAATGAATTAGAGGGGGTAATCGCCCACGAGTTAGCACATATTGGAAATCGAGATATTTTACTTCAAACAGTAGTCGTGATTTTGGTTGGATTGGTCACAATGCTTGCTGATATTTTTATTCGAATGACTATTTTTGGTGGTAGAGATAATAAACCCGATGGCAAATTGGGAATGATTTTGTTAATAATTGGAATTATTTTGATGATTTTATCACCAATTATTGCAACAATTATTCAATTAATGATTTCTCGCAAGAGGGAATTTCTAGCTGATGCAACTGGGGCTATGATGACTCGTTATCCAGAGGGTCTAGCAAGTGCATTAGAAAAAATTTCTGGTTATTCAAGTGGCCGTAAAATGCAAAAAGCTAATCATGCAACAGCGCATATGTTTTTTGCTAGCCCATTTGGTGAACATGGCAGAGGTAAAAAACATAATTTTCTAAATAAACTTTTTTCAACCCACCCACCAATAGAAGAAAGAGTTGCTAAATTAAGAGGTTTAAAAACTGAGTAATTTTTTAAAAATTAAGTTATTTTGTTTTAAATAATGAAAAGAAAAAAGGCCTCGTCGCATAAAGCGGCGAGGCCTTGTTGAAAAGAAGTTCTTAGGCTTCGTTCCTCCGGACGAAACCTGACCAACTGGAATACCGACCGAAATCAATACCCGTTTCCACTCTTTTTCTACGGACTTCCTTAAACGACAGCCCACAGGAATCGACTTGTAATCGGGTGTTGAATGCATACCCGTTACAATCCTTCGCTGGCTTGTACAAATCGCCGGCGAAGTTTGGCAGGACCACTGTCCTGATTGCCTCAGCCATGTGATGAGGCTGAGTTAGAAAGTGAACTGCGAAGAATAGCAGTCCACTAAAGGAGTCAATCGGAAATTCTCGATATTCTCCCGCCGTTTCTTTCTGCATTTTCATTTTTGCTGAAAGTGGACTATGGACCCACCTCCCAGCAGTATTGATTGGAAACATGATAAAGGGCCAATCCTTTCTGCTTTTGCAATCCTCGAGACACTTTTGGGTGTACTCGTCGATTTCCAAATTTCCAATCATTCGCCCGTCCAGTGGACGATGTAGATGGAGTATTCCTGACACCTTTTTCAACAGCTGATGAACAGCCATGTCGTAACGGCTACTCAACATTTTACTGTCGACGGAGACCGCAATTCCGGTGATATCGAGATCGTCCGTCAGATGTGGGAATTCCACATCTGGATAGTTGATTCCGAGAATCTCCGAGATCGCCCTCATCTGTTTTTTGGGGTGAATCGGGGTAATCACTGACAGTCGTAGTGCCAGTGATGCATCATCCTGCCTTGTCTTTGTTATCATTTTATTTCCTTTTATTTCCTTTTCTACATCATCCTCAAGAGGTGAGGATAAGGAAAATAAGACTTAAAATAAGACTCATTTTTCTTACCCTCACTTTTTTCAAAGAACTTGTATTAGACTATTTAATCATATTATTCTATTTTGTAAATAGTGAACAAGTTTAATTAAAATTAATCAAAATTTTAGACTTATTTAAATATTATTTAATATCTATTTTTTATAATTTAATTATGAAAAAACAAAAAATATTTTTTATTGGTATTGGTGGAAAAGGATTAAACGGTATTGCAAAAATTTGTCTTCAAAAAAATTATCAAGTCTCTGGCGTTGATAAAAATAAAAAACCAGAAATTGAATCTTTAAAAAAAGATGGAGCAAAAATTTATCACAGACATCTTCAAAAAAATATTACTAAAGATATAGATTTGGTTGTTTATTCTTCTTTAATTAAAGATGATTGCCCTGAAATTATAAAAGCTAAAAAACTTGGTATTCCAATTATGAAAAGATCAAAATTTCTTGGCCAATTAACAAAAAATGATTTTAGAATTGCTATCTCAGGTAGCCACGGAAAGAGTACTACAACAGCAATTTTGGGAATTAGTATGATTAATTCTGGTATCGACGCTTCCATTTATGGCGGCGCTTATGCTAGAGAGTTTGATGGATATAATCATCTTGGTAAAACAAATTATAGTATTATTGAATCATGTGAATTTGATAGATCGTTTTTCAATTTAGTCGGCAATACGACAATTATTACTTCAATCGAAAAAAGTCATTTAGAATATTTTAAAGATGAAAATGAAATGATTGAGGCTTTTAGAAAATATTTTTTAATGCATAAAGAAAATTCTTTAATTATTGCTAATGGCGATGATATTAATATTCGATACAGTACTAATAAAATTAGAGCCAGAGTAACATATTTTGGTTTTAATAATCAAAATGATTATGTAGTAAGAGTTCATCAACAAGATCCAAGTGGTTCAATTTTCTCAATCTATAAAGATCAAGAAGTAATTTTAGAAAATCTAAAAATTTATATTCCCGGTGATTATAATATTAAAAATTTTGCTGCTTGTGCGATTTTAATGTATGAATTGGGGTTACCACTACACGGGATTTTCAAAACAGCTGAAAGTTTTAGTGGTGTTGGACGAAGATTCGAAGTGCACCAAGCAAGAACTGGACAAATTTTAATAGATGATTTTGCACATCATCCCAGTCAGGTTAAGAGTTTATTTAAAGGCATTAAACAATTTTATCCAGACAAAAAAGTTTATGCGGTTTTTGAACCTCGTCAATTTAATTTAATTAAAAATTTTTTGAGAGAATACGGTAGTGCTTTTGATCAGGCGGATGAAGTGATTGTTACTGATATTTTACCAGCTCTTAATGATACAAAAAAAGATATTGAAAGTTTAGAAACAAAAGATGTTATTAATTCAATCAGGGTTTATTCTCAAAAACCAACAATTAAAATAAATAATTATGAAAAAATTTATCAATATTTGAAAGAAAAAACAGATTATAATTCAGTTATTACAACAATTGGAGCGGGTGATATTTACAAAGTTAAAGACAAATTTTTAGTTTAAGGTAATATATAAATTATGAAAAAAGTAGCAGTCATAGGTTTTGGAGTTAGTGGGCAAGCAATTTCTAGATATTTTATTAATAAAAAATATCAAGTTTTCTTATTTGAAACTAAGAAAAAAGTAGATTTTAATGATGAGATTTTGCAACAATTTCCTGAAGTTGATTTTAATTTTGAAACTAATGATTTTGATGAATCAAATTTTGATTTGATTATGATAAGTCCTGGCGTCCCTTTAGATTTGCCTGTTTTAATTCGTGCCAAACAAAAAAATATTCCAATTAAAAACGATGTAACTTTATTCATTGAAAATTGGCGAGGAAGCGGTCCTATTGTTGGAGTAACTGGTTCCAACGGTAAAACAACTATTGTTAATCTTTTATATCAGTATATAAAACAGATTGGAGAAAAAGTTGTCTTGGCTGGTAATATTGGGAACTCTCCACTTGATGAACTTGGAAAACATCCGCAGGGTACAATTATTATTTTAGAGTTATCTAGTTATCAGTTAGAGTCTTTTGATACAAGTCACTATTTGGATATTTGTTTAATTTCTAATCTTAGTTCAAATCATTTGGACAGATATGGAGGAAGTATGGATAAATATGCAGAAGCAAAAATGAGGGGGATTGATAATCAGAAAACCAAAACTATTATTTGCGGTGATGACTTTGGAATCAAAAAATATGTTCTACCAAAATTAAAAGCCAAAAATGTTTCTTTGGTTTCTTTAGAAACTTCTTCTGATCAAATTTTTAATAATGGAGTGTACAGTAACGAAGACGGTGATTTGTTTGTTTTTTATGATAATAAATCAAAAATTGTATTCAGTGATGTAAGTAATCGTCAACTAGTTGGTCTTCATAATTTGTATAACATTGCCATGGTTTATGCTATTTTGTCAGAATTAAATATCAATCTAAATCGCTCAGAAATTATTAGAAAATTTAAAGGATTAGAACATCGAATTGAATTTGTTCGTGAAATTAATGGTGTGAAATACATCAATGATTCAAAATCCTCAAGCCCTGAAGCAACCAGAGTGGCCCTGGAGTCAGTTTCTAATGATAAAAATATTGTTTTAATTTTAGGTGGTAATGATAAAGGCATGAGTTTTAATTCTTTAGTGCCAGTTGTTGAGGAGAGTGTAAAAGTAATTTTTCTATTGCCTGGTGAAATTGAAACTAAAATTAAAAAAACTTTTTCTGATTTAAATATTGAAATCATTAATGTTGAAAATCTTGAGCAAGCAATTAGTAGAGCAAATATGGTAGCTCAAAAAGGGGATGTGGTTTTGTTATCGCCTTCTGCAACTAGTTTTAAACTTTATAAAAACTACGAAGAAAGGGGAGAACATTTTAAAGAAATAGTTAATAATTTGTAATTATGAAAAAAAGAATTTGGAAAATATTAAAATGGTTAAGGGTTTTTATTATTTATAGATTTTTTAAAAAAACTACATATGGAGTAAGGACTATTATAACTGATAATCAAAAAATATTTTTGATAAAGCACCCATATGATAATTTTTGGGTTTTACCAGGTGGTGGAAAGGATAAAAATGAAACTGAATTTGAAACAGCAAAAAGAGAGTGTGAAGAAGAGGCGGGGATAATTATTTCGGGTGAATTAAAAAAAC
>CAZRAX010000019.1:0-11278 GCA_964598245.1 uncultured Candidatus Saccharibacteria bacterium
TTATGGTATTGAAACAATATTATATTTATAATAGATTACTATTAGAGTATATTAAAAATTTTAAAAGTGACAGATATATATTATTAGAGTATCCATTTTTTATTGATCATAATTTACAAATTAGTAAATTGTCAGTTTTTATGGGTAAAGACTTAATCAAATCCAAAAGTTTGAATAAAAAATTATATAGAAGTAAAGAAAATAAAAGATTTGATTTTGTTCTAATAAATGTGATATTAAAACTTTTTTTTAATAAAAATGTTTATTGTATTTATAATAAATTAACTATTTTAAATGATGAAAAATAAAATTTCAAAAAAAATTTTTATACTGTGGTATCAGGGTTGGCCAAAAGCACCATATGTTGTCAAAAAATGTTCAGAAAGTTGGATAAACAAGAATAAAGATTGGGATATAATTTTATTAGATAAATTTAATATAAAAAGATATATAGAATTTGAAATTAGTAAAGATGTTTCTATTCAAGCAATGTCGGATATAGTAAGAATTAAATTATTGAGAAAATACGGAGGTATATGGGTAGATGCAAGTGTTTATTGTAACAGACCTTTAAATGAATACATCTTCAAATTTACAAGAAAGACAGGTTTTTTTGCTTTTTGTAATCCAGGCAAAGACAGGCTTATATCAAGTTGGTTTTTAGCATCATCTAATGACAATTACATAATTAGTACTATGGACACTTGTGTAAAGAAATTTTGGAATTACAAAAAAAAAGAAATATATTTTAGATTATTAATATCTAAAATATTTGATTATTCCTATGAGTTTAGTAAGAAAATAAAAACATACAATTTTTTTCAAAAAAATATCTTCTTTTTTAAAAGGACAATAAATAAATATCCATATTTTTGGATGCATTATATATTTTATTATCTATATCTAAAAGATAAAAAATTTAGACAAAAATGGGATTCATCATATAGATTTGAAGCCTCAAAACCTCATGTAGTAAAACATTGGGGTAGCCAGAAAGAAGTCAATAATAAGTTTATTGAGCATACTAAGAAGATAAAAACTCCAGTATATAAACTTGAATGGGATATTGATCTAATCGCGGGAACTGTAACAGATTTTGTTTTGCAAGGCGGGCTTGAAAAAAAAGAAGATAGTAAATAAAAATCCAAAAACAAAACTAGAAATTAATGTAGCAATTGCCGCCCCGTTAATTCCATATATAGGAATTAATGAGAAGTTTAAAATCAAGTTTACGATTACAGAAACCAAAGAAAAAATAAAAATCTGTTTTACTTTTTTCTTTATTAACAAATCACGCTTTAAAATCAAAGTAATACCCATACCAATACTTGACCATATGTATAAACTTAGAACACTGTTAGCAACCATAAATTCTTTACCTAAAATTATCTTAACTATTTGCTCACTGAATAAAGTAAACAATATAGATATAACTAGACTCATCCCAACAATTAAACTTGTTAAGTAGCCAGCTCTTCTTTTGTATTCATTCGAATCTCTTTTGTACGATCTAACAATTGCTGGGAAAAATGATGAAATAATTAATGTTGGTATTACATACCAAAATTCGCTCAATCTAACTGCTGCACTATAAAAACCAGTTTGTCCATCTCCTAAAATATTTCTCACCATTATAATATCTGTTTTTGCTAAAATAGTTGCTAATATACCGTTTAACAATAGTGGCAGTGATTCTATAAATATTTTTTTAATGGAATCTTTACTATATGTTAATTTCTTTAAACTGTTTTCTTTGTGATAAATAAAAGCCAGACCAATTACCGGTATTGACCAGTCTATTGCATAAACTGAAATAAAAAATATTAGAGGTAGGTTAAATAATACTCCAAAGAAAAACATTAAAGCAGTTATGATTTTTGATATTATTTCTATTATAGAAATAATTTTTCCTTTTATTTCTGATTGAAAATAATTGCGAAAAATTTCTGAAGGTTTAAAAATAAAAGATAAAAACAAAATAAAAATAAAAAGAGATGTTTGAGAAAAACCTTCTACCCAAATGGCTATAAAAACTCCAATTAATATAGTTGTGAGGGATGCTATTGATTTTATGACCAAGGATGACCCCAAAAGACTATTTCTTTCTTCTGGTCTATCAATTAGATCTCTGTAGATTATTCCATCAACGCCAGTTCTAGCAATTATTGAAAATAATGTTACAAATCCCAAAACATAAGAAACAATACCGTAGTTTTCTGGCCCTAGATGCCTGATAACTAATATCGCTACAAAGAAAGAAATTAACAAATTAAATATTTTACCTATAAACATCCAGCCAGTATTAAAGCCGTATCTTTTAAGTCCTTTATGATTTAAAATCTTGGATAAGAATTTTTTGGATGATAGAATTTGCTCCATTATTTTAATGTTAATTAATAAAATCATACACTATCTCTCGCACTTTTCCATCATTTTTGCTATATTTCAAATCAACATGTCTAATTCATCAACAGAGAAAATCATTAAATATTTAATTTATCTTGGAGTTGCAGTCTTGCTTTATATCCCTTTTATCATATCAGAAAGTCTTTTTTTCCCATTTATTACAGGTAAAGCCTACACATTCCGTATCGTCACAGAAATAATCATTGGTCTTTGGCTGATTCTTGCTGTCATAAATCCTGTTTATCGACCCAAAAATAACTGGATTCTATATACTTTTGCTATCTTTTTAATTTCACTTTTTATTTCAAATTTATTTGGCGTTAATCCAACTGCCAGTTTTTGGAGTAATTATGAAAGAATGGAAGGATGGGTTACAATCGCACACTTATTCGCACTCTTTATAGCACTAGGTTCAATTTTGCGTGATAAAAAAGAATGGATTTGGCTATTTAATGCTTCTATCGTTGCCAGCTTGTTTATGGTGGCTTCGGCTTTTGGACAAGTTTTTGAAAGTGGTTTTAATACTCGTGTCGACACCACACTCGGCAACTCTACTTATCTGGGAATTTATATGCTGATAAACGCTTTTCTTTCTCTATTTTTATTATTACGTCAAAAAATTAATTTCAAGTCTTGGCCAATTTATTTTTATGGAACAACTTTTATATTGCAAACCGTCATAATTTTCCAAACAGGAACCAGAGGATCAATGCTGGGTCTTTTGGGTGGACTAGTATTAATGGCACTTTTGATTGCGATTTTAAATAAAGAAAATAAAGTTTTTCGTAAGATAGCTTTTTCTCTTTTAGGAGTTGTTATCATTTTCATCGGTGCGATTTTTATTTTTAAAGATTCATCCGCTGTTCAAAATATCCAACCACTTCAGAGAATCGTCACCATTTCTCCTGCAGAAGGAACTGCCAAAGCCAGAATTACTAACTGGAAAATAGCTACAGAAGGTTTTAAAGAAAGACCTATTTTGGGTTGGGGACAAAGCAACTTTAATTATGTTTTTGATAAACATTATCTGCCAGAGCATCATGGTAACGAAACTTGGTTTGATCGAGTTCATAACATCTTTTTTGATTGGTTAATTGCTGGTGGAATTTTGGGCCTATTATTTTATCTTTCAATTTGGTTGGCAACTCTTTATTATATTTTCCGCAGTCAAAATTTTTCAGCTAATGAAAAGTCGGTTCTGGTAGCTCTTTTGGCTAGCTACTTTTTCCATAACTTATTCGTTTTTGATCAAATCGTTAGTTATATTTATTTTATATTTATTCTGGCTTTTGTTTATTCACAAACTGGTAAAGAGATTGAATCCTTATCGACACCAATTAATTCTATTCGTAAAAATATTTATCTTTCAATAATTATTATTTTAATTCCTATTTCAATTTATGTTTTGAATATTCCAAGTCTCAAAGCAAATCAAGAATTAATCTCGGCCTTGAGAATTGTTAATCAAAAATCTGACGGCACTATAAATCTTTATCATTCAGGCGGGATTGTAGATAATATAAAATATTTTGAAAAAGCTATTAGTAGAAATACATTTGGTACATCAGAAATTAGACAAAGGGCTCTACTTCAGACATCAAGTATTTTACGAATTCCAAATTTAGATCAAGAAATTAAAAATCAGTATGCTCAATTTGTTGTTGATCAAATGTTAAAAGAAATCGAAGCCGATCCAAATAACTCTCGAAATTATTATTTATTAGGTTCTTTCTTTGCCCAAGTTTCGCAGTTTGATCCAGCCGAAGAATTTTTACTAAAAGCAATTGAATTGTCACCAAACAAACAAGCGATAAGGATTCAATTGGTAACTATTTATGCGGGTACTGACCAGTCAGAAAAGGCTCTTGCTTTGGCAAAGCAAACACATGAGTTGGATGAAAGTAAAGATGACCTCTGGGAAGAATATTTTAAAGTTGTTTCAAAATTCGAACCAGAATTTTCAAAAGAATTATTATCAGCAGAAATAGAAAAAGAAAATTTTGAAAGAGTTGAAAATTTTTTATTGAAAAGTATTGAAAGAAACAAGGATGCTTTAAATAATAGAATTTCATTATCAGCATTTTATTTCCAAATTGGTAACGCCAGTTCCTCAATCAAAATTTTAGAGCAGGCGATTAATGATTTTCCTGATGCAAAAAAACAATTAGAAGAATTAAAGAAAAAAATAGAAGCCGGTGAAAATCCAGTCGGGAAAACTTTTTAGAGTGTGTTTAAATTTGCACTTTTTTATAATCTATGCTATACTACATCAGTGAGTGTTAAAGCTCAAACGAACGAATATCTGTGTAAGGCCCCGCTTTGGCGGGGTTTTGCATTTTAGGGCTTTAATTAAGGTAAATTTTTAATAAAGTTTTAATAAAATTTTTTTAAAATTAAGCATCCCAAAAAGTTTTTTAACTACTTGTTTTTCAATATTATTTTTTGTTATACTCAAAGGTAGTTGTTTTTCAAATTGGTCAGCGATCGCACTCACAAAGATATTCGTTTGGAGCTAGCCTCGCTGGCCAATTTGAAACGCAACAAAAAACTTCGGAAAAATTTTTCTGAAGTTTTTTATTTTGTATTTATTAATTTGAAAAAATATTTTACAAAATTCGTACGGAAATTAGATTGAAAAAAATATTTTTGTTTTTGTTAATAAAAAAGTTATCCACAAATTTTTTGTTAAAAAACTTTTTTATTTTTTATTGAGTGAGATAATTAAGTTATGGAAAGTTACGTCCGATTATTAGTTAACAAAAATAAAATGCCAGCAAAGAAAAAAACAACTCGCAGAAAACCTGCGAAGAAGGTAGCGAAAAGAAAGCCAGCTCGCAAAACTGCAAAGCGAAAGCCTGCAAAAAGAAAGGCTGCAAAAAAAACTACAAAAAGAAAGCCAGCCAAAAAGCCAGCAAAGCGAAAAGCTACAAAAAAAAGACGATAGGTCTTTTAAAAACAAAAAACTCGTCACCAATATGGCGAGTTTTTTGTTATCTAAAAATTACTTAAACTATTGAGCTTATTGTGATAGTATCTAACTTATCTTATGTCGATAGTTTCAAAGATTTTTGGTGATCAAAATAAAAAGCTTTTGAAAGGCTATTATAATCGCTTGCCTGAAATTAATGATTGGGCTGATAAAATTGCTAAACTTTCAGATCAGCAACTAAAAGACAAAACTTCCGAGTTTAAAAAACGAATTGAAAAAGGAGAAACTCTAGAACAATTATTACCAGAAGCCTTTGCTGTTGTTCGCGAAGCTGCAACCAGAACTCTTGGGGAAAGACATTACGATGTTCAATTAATTGGAGGAATGGTAATTCACGATGGAAATATTGCCGAGATGAGAACAGGTGAAGGTAAAACTCTTGTGGCAACTTTGCCTGCATATTTAAATGCTTTGTCGGGTAAAGGTGTCCATGTTGTTACCGTCAACGATTATTTGGCTCGCCGTGATGCTGTTTGGATGGGACAAATTTATGATTTTCTTGGACTTTCTGTTGCTGTAATTAATCAGCAGGCTTCTTATTTATATGACCCAACTCATCAAGAAAAAGATGAGCAAAGAGATGAACAAGGTTCTTATCATATTGTTTATGATTTTTTGCGACCATCAAAAAGAACAGAAGCCTACGAGGCAGATGTTACTTATGGAACAAATAGTGAATTCGGTTTTGACTATTTACGAGATAATATTGAATATGAAAAAGAAAATTTGCGTCAGTTAAATCATAATTTTGCAATTGTTGATGAAATTGATTCTATTTTAATCGATGAAGCCAGAACTCCTTTGATTATTTCCGCGCCTTCCGTTGATGCCGAAGATCTTTATGGTACTTTTGCGACAATTGCCAGAAAGCTTGAACCAGAAACTGATTATACTGTTGATGAAAAATTAAAAGCAATCAGCCTAACTGACTCTGGAATTTCTAAAGCAGAAAAAACATTAGGTATAGATAATATTTACACTGAAAAAGGTATCAAATATGTTCATCATCTTGAAACAGCGGTTCGTGCCAAAGCCCTTTTTACTCGTGATAAAGATTATGTTATTAAAGACAATGCGGTTGTGATTGTCGATGAATTTACTGGACGACTTCAGCCATCTCGTCGTTGGTCAGAAGGACTTCACCAAGCTGTCGAAGCCAAAGAAGGATTAAAGGTTGGACAAGAGTCCAGAACTTTTGCCAGCATTACTTATCAAAACTATTTTAGAATGTATGAGAAATTGTCTGGAATGACTGGAACTGCTCAAACTTCTTCAGAAGAATTTTTCAAAGTATACAAATTAGAAACTATTGTAATCCCAACTAATAAACCAGTTCAAAGAAAAGATCATAACGATTTAATTTATCAAACTGAAAATGGTAAATGGACAGCCTTAACTCAAAAAATTAAAGAAATTCATCAAAAAGGTCAGCCAATTTTGATTGGTACTGTTTCAATTGAAAAAAACGAAGAGCTATCAGATTTTCTAAATCGTGAAGGAATTAATCATAATATTTTGAATGCTAAAAATCATGAGAGAGAAGCTGAAATTATTGCTTCTGCTGGTGGACGGGGAGCTGTGACAATTGCAACTAATATGGCTGGTCGTGGTGTTGATATTAAACTTGGGGGTGTTCCATATAACAAAGAAAAGCAAGACGAAATTCGTGGGCTTGGTGGACTTTATGTTATTGGTACCGAAAGACATGAAGCTCGTCGGATCGATAATCAGCTTCGAGGTCGTTCTGGTCGTCAAGGTGATCCTGGTGAAACTCAATTTTTTGTTTCAATGGAAGATTCTCTAATGAGAATTTTTGCTCCGCAAACTCTAAAAGGTGTAATGTCAAAACTTGGTTTGCCAGAAGATCAGCCAATTCAAAATAAATTAATTACTAGATCTCTTGAAAGTGCTCAAACAAAAATTGAAGGATTTCATTTTGATTCCAGAAAACATATTTTAGAATTTGATAGTGTTCTAAGTTCTCAAAGAGATTCAATTTATAGTCGTCGACGAAACATTTTACTTTTAAATCAAGAAATGATTGAAAATGAAATTAATGAAGTCATTAATCGTGGCGGGGATGAAATTAAAATGGTAGTTAAAGAAAAGAAAGAACTTTTAGGAGAAGAAGAATGGTTGAAAACAATTAAAAGAATTTTACTTCAAACCGTTGATACTTTTTGGGTGGATCATTTGGAATTGATGGATTACACCAGAGCCAGTGTTAATTTGCGTGCTTATGGTCAAAGAGACCCATTAATTGAATACAAAAAAGAAGCCCTTCGTCTTTTCAAAGAAATGAAAGAAGCAATTTATGAACAAATTATTAGAATTTTGCCAAATATTGGACAAGGAGCTTTCAAAAAAGAAGAAGAAAGATTAAGGGAAACTGTCAAAAAAGCACAATTAATTAGTGGGCGAGGCGATTCTTCTGGTTCACCAAAACAAATCATTTCTGAAAAAAAATACGGTCGGAATGAAATAGTTACTATCTACAAAGATGGTGAGGAAAAAGAAATGAAATATAAAAAAGCAGAATCGCTATTGGCTCTGGGTTGGCAAATCAAAAAATAAGTGTTATTTTGGAGATATGAAAAAAATACTCTCACTTTTGGTTTTAGCTATATTTCTGGTACCAAATCATCTTGATGCGGCAGAAATTATTACTAAAACAGAGGTCAATTTAGATCAAAATCAGAATTTTGAAGAAAATTTGTATATTGGTGCAGTTCGAAGTAAAATTTCTAGTCAAATTGGTTCTGATTTAACTATTTTAGGTGGAGAAAATTATGTCTCCAGTGATGTCTCGGGTGATGTTTTCATTACTGGTGGCAAAATTAATTTTGATGGTCAAACACAAGGTGACCTGAGGATCATTGGCGGGCAAGTTTCTGTTTCAGGGCAAGTTTCTGGAGATTTAATTATTGTTGGAGCTGAAGTTTTTGTTAGCAAAGAAGCTGTTTTGGAAAGTGATATTTTATTGGTTGGTGGAAAAATTAATTTTGAAAGTAATTCCAATCAGAATTTGAAAATTATTTCTGGGGAAACTTATTTGAATGGTCAAGTTAATGGTCAATCTGAAATCACAACTCAATCTCTGGTTCTTGGTTTGGATGCTGTGATTGATGGGGAATTCGCTTATTATTCACCACAAAAATTTAATGAAGATTCTGGTGCGGAAATTTTAGGTTCTATTAGTTATAACAAAATTAACGCTTTACAAGATACTGGAATTGTCAAAAAGACGGTTGTTAATCTGTTGAGTTTTTGGTTGTTATTGAGATTTATTACAACTTTGATTATTGGTTTGATTTTGGTTTATGTTTTCAAGGTTTTTGCGGTAGAGGTTAATAATTTGTTTACAAAATCATTTTTGAAGTCTCTGTTGGTTGGATTTTTATCAGTTATTTCGTTGCCAATTATTATCACTCTATTTTTGGTTAGCTTAGTGGCGATGCCGATTGGCTTTTTGATTTTATTGGCATTTATTTTTGCTTGGATTATCGCACCGGCGATTGTTGGTGTTTTCTTGGGTTCATGGACTAGGAAAATGTTTGGTAAATCACAAGAATATATTGTTGATTTTCATAGTGTCGCTTTGGGAGTTGTTTTATACACATTATTGCAATTTGTTTATTGGGGAGAATTTATAAAATTTATTCTAATTCTTGTTGCGTTAGGGGCAATTGCTAGGTATCTTCGACTGCAGATTTTTAAGTAAAGTTTTGTTAAAATCAATTCTAATGAAAAAAATAAAATTAGTAACCCATAGTGGCAAGTTCCATGCTGATGATGTCTTTGCAACAGCAATTTTATCCATTTTGTTTGAAAAAAAAGGTCAAGAATTTGAAGTTATTCGCAGTCGTGATCCAGAACTAATCGAATCTGGTGACATTGTTTATGATAATGGAACAAAATATGATCCTGATCAGAATTTTTTTGATCATCACCAAAAAGGTGGAGCAGGAGAGCGAGAAAATAGTGTTCCATATGCGGCCTTTGGTTTGATTTGGAAACATTATGGTAAAGAATTAATTAGCCAATATTTTAATGATATTGATGAAAATTCAGACTCAAAACAGTCTTTAAATCAAAAAGAAATAGATCAAATTCATCAATTAATTGATCAACACCTAGTTCAATCGGTTGATGCATCCGATAC
Organism: uncultured Candidatus Saccharibacteria bacterium; assembly: GCA_964598245.1. Lineage (GTDB taxonomy): Bacteria > Patescibacteriota > Minisyncoccia > Phycocordibacterales > JAACPR01 > JAACPR01. The sequence goes on from CAZRAX010000019.1 coordinate 9,558, forward strand.
TGGTTATGAAGATTTTAAATCAAACAAAAATGCAGAATTAAGAAATTATCTAATGGATTCAATTTCAACCGATTTTAACCCAACTTCAGAGGAAGGTTATCAAGAATCTTTTGATTTATTTATCCAAAATGTTGAAATTTTTAAACAAATTTTAATTCGTAATCTAATTAGGACAAAAGTCAAAATCAAAGATTTTCAAAAAGTAGAACAGGCTTATCAGGAATCTGAAGATAAAAGAATTATTATTTTGGAAAAAGGCTGGTCATGGAAAGAAGTTTTAATTGAAAAGCCAGAGCCGTTGTTCGTCATTTTCCCAACAATTGATACTGATGGATTTATTATTCAGACGGTAAATAAAAAATTAACAGGTTATGAAACTAGGAAATCCTTTCCAGAAAGTTGGCGAGGAAAAACAAATAAAGATTTGGAAAAAGAAACGGGAATTAGTGGATCAAAATTTTGTCATTCTACTGGATTTATGGCAGTTGCCGAGAAATTAGACCAAGCAGTAGAGTTGGCTAAAGTCGCTGTGGATAAATAGTTGTGTATTAAAATGTTATAAAGGGTATAATACTTGGGTAAGCTTAATATGACTTTCGGCCGAGAGTCGACATTATTAGCTTTTAATAAAAATTAAAATTAAAATTAAATTATGAATAACAAAGGTTTTACATTGATTGAACTTCTAGTCGTTATCGCGATTATCGGAATTCTTTCATCAATTGTTTTAGCTTCATTAAATACTGCGAGGGATAAGGGTTCTGACGCGTCAGCAAAAGCTAGTATGAGTAGTATTCGTGCAGATGCTGAATTATCCTATGATGATAATAATCGGAGTTATGGAAATGTTTGTACAGATGTAGTGGCATTAACTAATGCTGCTGAGGCTGCTACTGGTAATGCTGTTGACTGTGTGAGTAACACTGGCGCTAATAACGGTTGGGGTGCAGAAGTGCAGTTAAGATCAGGAGATTTTTTCTGTGTTGATTTTACTGGATCTGCTACAACAAGCCCATCAACATTTAATCTTCAGAATACTTCAACAACAACAATGTCTTGTATATAATTTAAATTTTTAAATTACTTACCAAAAAAACCACCACGCACCCGCGCGGTGGTTTTTGTTTTTCCAAATTTCGCCAAATTATTTTATCAAAACTTTAGTCCGATTTGCTCTAATTTCTTGATGCACAAAAATTTTGATCAGTGGAATGAAGCCAAGAAGGGGGTTGATAAAGAATTAAATCGCCCGTTTTCTTGTCATGAAGGGGATATTTGGTGGTGTAATCTGGGTTTAAATATCGGTAATGAGCAAAATGGTTGTGGAAATCAATTTGAAAGACCAATTTTAATTTTAAAAGCGTTTAGTTTAAATACTTTTCTTGCTGTCCCCCTAACTACTTCTGAACAAAAACATAAATATCGATTTGATATTGGAATAATTAATAACAAAAAAGCCAAAGCAATAATCTCTCAAGTAAAAGTTTTAGATACAAAAAGATTAGCCGAAATTATTTGTTCTCTTGATAGTAAAATTTTTTACCAAATAAGAAAAACCGTCAGAGAATTTTTCTAACGGTTTTTCTGCTTTTCTCCCTCTTTCGAGGGCGGGCCAAAGGCACTTGTACTCTTATCATACCAAACCCAATTTATCTGTCAAAATAAAACTTTATCAAAACTTTAGTCCGATTTGCTCTAATTTCTTGATGCACAAAAATTTT
>CAZRAX010000020.1:0-11093 GCA_964598245.1 uncultured Candidatus Saccharibacteria bacterium
CAGCATTAATCGCTTTACGATTGTTATATGTTCTTGCTAGACCAGAAATTTTATTGTGTTTAACATTATCTGCTGTTCTGTGAGTATACGCCAGAGGGTATGTATCAACATATCTAGCCTGTTTTGTTTTTGATTCTAATCCTGTCTTATAATCTCTATCCCTTCTATTGTTAAAGTTAGATCGAGATAATTCTATATTAATTGCATCATCAAACATATACGCCCAAGGTCTCATCCAATTTTTAATTTCTTCCAATTCGCTTGGGGACATTACATCCTTAACTAAATCAGTAGAAACAAGAATTCTGGCAAACCAATGTCCAAGCCACCAATGTCCTTCATCTGTTGGTAAAGCCTCAACAGATTTAGATGTAGAAGATCGTTCCGCTTCATGAGGTTCTTTTCCTGAATGTTCCCAAGAAGTTCGCCCATTATGCCCCGCAGCATATGTTCTAACATGACTCCACTGCAGGTCTGAATCTCTTGCATGAATTAAAATTTCATCAGCAATTTTTCTCTTAACAGAATCATCATCCATGACAAGTCCATAAAGAGACGCATCTAACATTTTTATATGGTGTGACCCGCCCTGATATCCGCCAGCATTAATGAATTTTTTAAAGTCAGACAATCTTCCATCATTAGGTTTACTCATAAATGTATTTTTACTATCGACAATTCGTTCCCATTGTCCTGGAATTTTTGCAGGGAAATTAGCATCAAACGCATCCCCACTTTTTTTAAACGGTCCATTGGCTGCCCTATCTTTCCATGCTTCGACTAATTCAGGAGTCCAGAATAAACCACCACCAGTTGAGATACCTTTATTTTTAGAACAAGTTGCAGTTGAACCACCATTTGTTCCTAGACATTGCCATTTGTATTGGGTGTCTGTGTCGGTAGAGTCTCTAAATGTTCCTGCTGAACAGTCATTGACTGATGCTCCACATTGACCGTTTGATAATGCATTATCAATCACTTCAAAGTTAATAACATAAGGTTGACCTGTTTGATCTCCCTCTGATGGGGTAACAGAGATAGTGTATAGACCTTTGCTAAATCGGGATGATTGATCTGTACCATTATCACCAAATAACATATATGGTTTAAGTCTTTCTGTTCTATTAACATTCATGTTTGGTCCAACGATGTTAAATTGAGCTCGACTTGCATCTATTAGGTTTGCTCTGATGTTTAGATATGGATTAGGGTTGCTTGTAGTATCAATTCTAATGTTGTTGGTTAGGGTAGTAATATCATTGGTATTGTTTTGGTTGGTTAGAACTAGACTATCAACTCTTGGTAGGTCTTGATATTGACAGAGTGTTGCATCTTCATGTGAAGAGCTGGGGTCATAGCCTTCTGCTGCTGGGTCAGGACAACTGTATGATGGTAGTGTTGTTTGAGCACTTGTGATTGATTGTCTTTGAATTGTTGGTCCTTGGTATTCTAGGTTTAGGACTTGTGAACCACTTCTTTCAAAGTAGTAGACGGTAATTGGATAGACACCTTCACTTAAAGATACGGTAGCTTGTCTGGTAGTTGCTGCTTTTAGACCATCATTATCAATAACAACATCACCGTTGATTAATAATTGTGATCCATCATCTGAGGTTAGATAAAAGGTATACAAGCCTGTCTCTGGTATTTGAAGATTAGCATCCATCACTAGTCCAAAAGATTCAGTTGGAACAGCTGATGGTAGGGTAAATGAGCTTGTTAATTGATCTTGAGCTCTTTGTTGATTTTGATCTTGTTGAATGAAGTCATAGACACTAGTGTATGTACCATTGTATTGTCTGTATGTAACAGTGGGGGTGGTTGGGACTGCAATTCGTTGGAAATTAGCTGTGATGGTAACATCTCGGTCAACTTCTTGAAGAGTTAATGGATTTATACTCCAGTTTTGAGGTTGTCCGTCATAGATAAAGTTCCAACCTGTGAATTGATAACCACTGTCTGGGACTGCACTAACAGCTGTGGTTGGATTACCTTCTTCTATTATTTGCTCGGTGTTTCCTGTGATAGTACCACCTGTGGTTGCCTCAAAGTTAACAGTGTATTCGTTAACCACTTGTGCTGTGTCGGTAACAGTGAAAGAGACACTGTATAGATCTCCATTTTCTCCTGTTGCATTATCTTTTGAAAAAGGAACGACTATTAGACTGTATGTTCCATTGCTCAGTGTTTCTCCAACATAATCTGGATTAACACCTCCATCATCACCATATAGGGCATAAGGTTCGATGTTTTCTATATGACTACGAATAGTATTTCCATCCTTTGAGAGTGTGAATGAAACACTTTGAGTGTTCTCGTCTGCTAATGCTTGGAAACTGAATTTATTAACACCTAGAGTTTTTTTGTTAATTATTTGATTTTGACTGAGACTGTCTATGACAGTATCTGTATCAGCATCAATTAGATTAATGCCTGTTATATTTAAAGATGGGTTGGTGTCAGCTTGTGGGGTAAAGATTGGGCTTAGAATATTGAAAGCTCCTTCTCTAACTGTATATCTGATTGGGTTAGATGTTGATTCAGATTGCTCTCTTCCATTTTCTTGACTCCAGATGCTAATTTGCCACTTTAGAAAACGATAACCATCATTTGGAACAGCAGTGATAGTAGCGGTTTCTCCTGGTCTGAAATATTGTGGTGAGCCACCTTCAACATATCCACCTTTGTGTTGATTAAAATAAAGAGCATAATGACCATCTTTTGGATAAACTCCATAGACTTCTATTTCTGCTACGTTTCCATGAGATCCTGCAGGGCCTAGGTATCTAACATATTGATATGGATTTGCATTTTCTGGGGAACCTTCAGTCAAGACTCTTCTTCTTCCAACATCATTTATTGATAGCTTAATCCAGTTTTCTCTAATATCAGAGCTTGGGGTTTGAGTGATAGTGTGGACTGTTTTATAGTTGACACCATCATTTGAGACTTGAAATTGACCTCCTATCATTCTGCTTCCTAGATCTTTTCTAGGTAGCCATCTGATTTCGGTAACATTATAGGGTTGGTCTAATCTAATACCTGTATGGGTGTAGTCTTCTTCTAAAGAATCATAATATGTATCAGGGTTGTTATCCCATGCTTTGTCGTATTCTCTACCTGATCTATATGCTGGGCTGTCACCAAATGGTACTCCCGTTAGTCTCTGTGGTGTATCAAAAGCTTCCTTTGTTAGTGCGTCTTGATTATCTGTATTTATATTATTAAAAATTTGATTTGATAAAATTGTTATTGCAAGTACTGAAATACCTATCACAAATAACGATGTGATGGTTTTAAATTGATTATTATGTTCCATATGCTATTAAGTATAACAAAGTGTGGTTTATAATGTTTGTTTTCTTTAAATTAAGTGTGGAAAACTTTAAAATTTTAAATTATTTCTATAATCCTTAACCTTAACTCATTATATCCACCAAAATTTGAGTTTTCTAAATTAGCAATTAAACTAATTTTTTTAAAATTATTTATTTTATTTTTTTCTTTTTCTCTTACAAAAAATTGGATCGCTGAGATTTTTTGACCATTTTTTTTCTTTAAAATAATCTTGAGGTGATTCTGTTCTTTCCCAAACAAAGAAACCTGATCAACATCAGCATTTTCAATAAAAAAAGTTGGTTTTAGATTATTTACACCAAAAGGGGCTAATTTATTTAGCTCATTAAAGAGGGGCCGCCCCAGTTCATCAACATCAATTTTCTTATCAATAATAATTTTTCCTAAATCAGAATCATTATTTAATTTTGTTATCTTCTGAGCACAATTTAAAGCATCTTCCAATTCAAAAATTCCATTATCGGTGACTTCAAAACCCCCAGCCATTTCATGCCCGCCATATTGAAAAATAATTCCATCGGAAACATTATTCATTAATTCAACTAAATTTAGACTACCATCACTTCTGCACGATCCTTTAATTGTTTGACTTTCTCCTCTCCCCCAGACAAAGGCTGGCTTGCCAAATTCATCTACTAATTTACTAGCAACCAACCCCATCAAAGATGGTTGCCATTTTGGATTACCAAAAACTAATATTTCACCGAATTCTTCTAATTTTTTTCCATTCTTAATATTATTCTCCCTGTTCTTTATTTTTTTATGAATTTCCCGAACAATAGCTGCAACATGACCTTTTCTTTCATTATTTATTTTATCTAAATGTTTAACTGTTTGTTCTGCCTCAACATCATCATTGGTTGAAAGCATCTGATAAGCAATTTCAGGAGAATCCATTCTAGAGGCAGCGTTAATTCGAGGAGAGATTGTAAAGCCAATATCTTCTTCATTTATTTTTTTTTGATCAATTCGATTTTTTTGTAAAAGTTTTTGAAATCCTTTACGTGGTGATTTTGACATGACCAATAAACCATATTTAGCAAAAATACGATTCTCACCAACTAAAGGAACCATGTCAGATAGTGTTGCAATACCAACCATATCTAAAAGCCACTTTTCCCACCCTTCGGCAACTTCTCTTTTTTGCCAAAATTCTTTATTTATAGTTTTTGTTTTATCTTTGAATTTAAAAGAATCTTCTTGATACTGACGAATTTTTTCTAAAAGTGCTTGAACCAATTTAAAAACAACTCCAGACCCACACAAATTTTTATCGGGGTAATTACAATCATGTCTTTTGGGGTTAACAACAGCAAAAGCTTTCGATTGATGCCCGTTGGGATCATGATGATCCGTGATAATAACATCAATCCCTGATTTACTTGCTTTGTTAATTTCTTTAACATCACTAATCCCACAATCAATTGTTACCAAAAGAGAAGTTTTTTGTTTTTTATCTAAATCAACACTAGTTTCCCCCACCTCATTAGAAATAATTTTATCAATCGCCCCCATATTCAAACCAAATCCTTCAATATTACGATGAGGAAAATAAACAAAATAATTATTAAAATTAATTTTTTTAAAAAAATCAGTCAAAACTACCGCCCCGGGGATACCATCAGCATCATAATCTGAAAAAACACAAATTTTTTGATTATTTTCAATTGCCAATAAAATTCTATCTACGGCTTTTTCTATGTCTTTTAATTTTTTTGGATCGTTCAAACCATTCTCATAATTGACTTCTAAAAAAGATCTGGCTGATTTGGAATCTGTAACACCACGATAATAAAGCAGATGAGCAATTAAATCAGAATATTCTTTTAATTTTTCTCTTTCTTCGTTTTTTAATTCATTTCTGATAAGATAATTCATAATTAACTGATTTTAACATAGTTTAGTAAAGCACATAATTATAAAGTTTTGATAAAATAAAAAGTAATATGAACAAAGAAAAAACCATATTTGAAAAAATTATAAAAGGAGAAATACCTAGTGATAAAATTTATGAAGATGAACAGACTTTTGCTTTTCTAGATATAAGCCCCAATACCAAAGGTCATTCTTTGGTAATCCCCAAAAAACCATTTAAAAATATTTTTGAAATGCCAGAGGAAGAAGCTGGTTCACTAATTAAAACAGTTAAAAAAATTGCAGAAATATTAAAAAATGTTTTAAATGCGGATGGTATAAATTTAGTTATGAATAATGGAGAGGCCGCTGGTCAAGAAGTTTTTCATGCTCATATTCATGTTATTCCAAGATACAAAAATGATGATGGTTATTATTATAAAAAATATCAGTACCAAAAAAATGAGAAGGAAGAAATTTTAGAAAAAATTAGAAAAGAATTAATTTGATTCTATATCCTTGATAATATCAGAAAAAATATATGGATTTAAACTAGCTCTACCAACTAATAGACCATCAACTTCTCCTTCTTCAATAATTTCTTTTGAATTGACAGCATCGACAGAACCTCCATACAAAATTGGGATACTCATCGCTATTTTTTTACCATAAATTGAAACTAGAATTTTTTTAATGAAGACAACCATTTGATGAAGTTCATGAGAATTCATAGGTTTTTTTCCTTTACCAATTGCCCAAATTGGCTCGTAAGCAATAACTATTTTTGAAATTTTATTTTTAGAAGCTTTTTTAAGAGATTCAAAAATTTGTTTTTCAATAAAACGCAGATAATCCCCATGAGGATCTCTTTCTTTTTCTCCAATACACAAAATAGGAATTAGATTAGATTCAAGAACATTTTTTAATTTCAAAGAAACCTTTTCATTATCTTCATCATTTTCTCGTCTTTCTGAATGACCAACAATAACATACTCAGCTTTAGAATTTTTTGCCATTTCAGTTGAAATTTCACCAGTTGACCTGTCATCATTTAAATAATGAACATCCTGAAGTCCAAATTTAAATCTATTACCACGATAATTTAATGCTAAGTCATTTTGGTATAAAAAAGGAGGGCAAATAACAACAATTGTTTTTTTATTAGTCAAATTTTTCTTTTTTAAAATATCAAAAATTTTCTTGGCTTCTTTGTTAGAAGTCGGGTTCATTTTCCAATTAGCAACAATTAGTTTTTTATTTAAAGCAAAGGCTCTTTTCATATTTTATGATTATAGCATTTTTATTCAACTTCTTCCCAAGAGATTGGCTGATATTGATCAGAAGTCAAAGGGAACGATGGTGGAGGACCATAAAGCAAATTTGCATCATAAGTAATATTTCTAATGTCATATCCTGTTCCATCGGTATAAGCAAATCCATATCGTTCATTTGTACCAATCATTCCATATAATGAAATAATATCTTTTTCATGATGAGGCTCACATCCATTTCTATACCAAAACCAGAACCAATACCCTTCTCGATAATAATGTCTGCCAACTCGACCATTCTGAGCAATCATCGCAGCATCAATTTGCAAATCATCTTCACTATAAAGACCAATATTAATATTATTTTGGGCAATTAAGGCAATAACATCTTGACCATCGTAATTTGTATACAAAAGATCATCATTAACAATAATATTTTTTCGGTTTTCGGGAATATCGGGCAGAGTTCCAGCAACAACAGTAACTCTAGCTGTATCAATTTTTCCACTTACCCAAACATGATCATTTAGAAAAATGACACCGTTTGTAGGCATTGAATAATTATCTACAAACTCTTGAGTATCAATTGACCAAGTCCCCCAACCACTTTGACCGGCAGAATTATTACAACTACTATGTGGTGGTGATTTTATTGTGTTTACCTTGTATAAATCAAATGTATCATCATTTTTAAAGACAACATGATATCCAGAACGACCTGATTCTGAAAAATAATGACCATCATCAGATTCAGCTAAAGTTTTTAACTCGGCGAGATTATTTGTTAAGCCCTGAAAATCAACAGCTGGTAAAGCAACCTGTCGTCCAACTTCAAAAACATCGGGGCGATTAGGAATTTCTGCTGGCGGATATGGATCTACTGGAGATAGATGAGTGTGAACACCAAATTCTAGTGGACCAGAATGGTCTGGGTCATCATAACTTTCTCTAGAGCTTGAAATTAAATTATGTGCTAATCCATCAAATCTAATTCCTCCATTTGAATGAATTGGCCCAAAGACCTCTGTTCCCTCACCAAAACGCATATCATCATTAGCAACAAACGCATATTTAGCAAAAGATGGTTTAGCTAATTGTACTCTAATTGTTCTAGAGACATTTGGATTTTCTAAAACTTTTCCCGTTGATTCAATAACAACCAATGAAGAACCAAGAGGCGGAGGTGTTATTTCTAAACTAAAATTACCAATAATATTTCCATCTTTGTCTGTAACGTTATGAATATACGGACCAGATTGCTCTGTTCCATCTTGAAAGTCAGTTGGTGCATGTGCAAGATGCCAACGATAGTATTCAACTCCTGCTTCTGCAATATGAAAAGCTTGTTCTTTTTGAACCAATTCTCTACTTGATTTTAAAACAATAGCAAACCAACTAGTTAAGGCAACAATTAAAATAATTGCAATAAAAGCAAAGACCAAAACTCCTGACAAGATAATTCCTTTTTGTTTTTTTAAATTACTTTTAATCATAAATTGTCTTTCAAATTTCTGATTGAAACTTGAGTTGTTACTTCAATCGGTCCGGGTGGCTTGTTGGGATTACTGTCAATATTTAAAGTAATTTTAACCAATCTAACATCAGAAATTGTAACCGGTTGAGTCAAAGGTGCGGTTAAATCGGTTCCATCATAACTAGAGTCAAAATATAAAAATATTTCATCATCGATAACATTTTCTACGACCCTAATTATTTGCTCGTTAGTTGAATCATAAACTAGCGGCTGACCGGTTGGTTTAATAATACTTTTTTTAAAATCATTTTCATCTAAATAATATCTAATTTTTTCTCTCAATCCATCTTGATCAATATCGCTATAAAAAGCAAAACTGGAAGTGGCTGTTTCTGCTAATGGGTAGGCTCCTAGATTTGAAGGTTCAGCGCTACGAACCTCATTAGAAAAGGGGCGAACAATTTTTTTGGCATCAGATTGAGATTGTAGGCTAGATTGAATAACAAAGTTCAGTGAAAAAACATCAGATTGAAACAACCCAACTAATCCAATAATTAAAGAAAGTATGAAAATTGAAACTAAAACCTCAGAAAGTGCAAAACCTTTATTTTTTTGTGACTGATTTTTTTTCATTTTCTAATTTGGAATAAAATTAATTTTTTGGCTTTGCCATGGGCTACCAATAACATAGGAATCAAGTAGATATTCTTGATAATCAGGATGTTCAACTCTGATTGTATATTCATCAAAATCTAAACCAGTAAATAAAACTTGTCCTGGTGGCATACAATCGGTCATAAATGTAAATGAAATATTTGAAATGATTGGTGTAAAATTCGTATCATCAGTTTTAAGATAAATTTTATACTTCAAATAACGATCTCCCGAATGAGTAGCTGAAATTTCTTCACCTGAATTAGTATAGTAGCTAGAACCGGCACCGTCTGGACCAACAAAATCCCAAGTTGTTGTAGCGGTTATAATTTCATTAGTAGCAATTTGAACTCTAACACTTTCATCACCAACAGAAGTTTCTTGTTCAACAGGATTCCAAAAGATGTGACCAAAATTAGTAAATGATCCAATATCAATAATTGATGATTCTAGAGTACCATTATTGATATAAGTACCATTAAAATCATCTAGTTTGATATCTCCGACCGGATCTTGGTATTCAATATTACCGTTTGTAGAGAAAAATTTAGTTTCATCGTCTATAAAATATTCTTGGCCCGAACCACCAGACCAATCTGTTTGCAAAACAAATCCTTGACCTGTAATTAAAGAAATACTATTTTCAGAGCTATCAACAAGAGCTACTTCTGCGTCCGAAACCGGCAATCCTGTTTCAGAATCTTCAACTGAAATTTGTAATGAATTAGGATTTTTTTCTGCCAAAACAAGATCAACCACTTGAACAGAATCTGGATTAACATCAACTGGCAAAACGGGACTTGACCCAACCAAATCCCAAGAAGCATCAGTAATATCAAAATTATAACTATCCCATTCGATATCATCTACAGATCTAAAACCACTGGAATTTGTTGTATTATTTAAATTATATTTATAGACTTGGTAACCAATAGTTTTAGAGCCTTTTAAATTAAAATCAACATTCCCAATTGGACTACAATCAGCTTTTTTAGTATTTATTTCAAATTCACTTAACTTATCAATATAAAAACTTAACTGAGTTACTGCACCAGAAATAACATTAGCATGAGGCCTGTCTGGATTTGGATTTTCTGGAACTCCAATTTCATAAGTTTTATCAACAGAATAATTACTCCCCTTGGTTACAGTTACTTCATAAGCCTCTGTTCCGGTTGGAGCATCGACAATTTGAAACATTCCATTATTGTTTGTTGTTTCATCAATAATTACAGGAGTTTCAAGTTTATTATTTTCAATATGAACATCTGCACCTTGAATCGGCTGACCAAGAGAATCAAAAACCCGAACAAACAAAGCTCCATTATTACCTTGAGTTTCTAAATTTAGAGGAGAAATTCTAGCATAATATTTTAGTACTTCAGTATGTGAGCAGTTAGAACAAGAAATATCAAATTCTACAAGTCTATAATCCGCAGGTGAAAGATCATTTGGGACTTCTCCAATTTGTCCATCAAAAGGGTCATCAATATCTCTAACACTAGTCAAAACATTAAAAGAAATTCCTTCACGAATAATTGTTTGCTCACGAGGAATTTTACCATCAGGAATACCAGCAATAATACCAACATCATCATAAGGTAAGTTTTTGGCAATTTCAATTTGTTCATTGGCTAGACTTGTTGCAGCATTTTTTACTTTCAAGACATTAGTAGCCTGCATGATTTTAGTGAATCCACTATAAATTGAGATAGACACCAAAAGAAAGATAGCAATCGAAACCATGGTTTCAACTAAACTAAAACCATTATTTTTTTGTAAAAGAAAAAAGTTCACTATGTTATAAATTATACCAAAAAATATTTAATTATATTAGAACTTCAAAATCTTTTTTAAGTTCTTCTAACATATTTCTATTATAAACAGCGACCGCCGGGTGATACAATGGAGCGATTTCAATTCCCAAGTCTGGAGAATTAAATTTGTGACCATGAATTTTACCAATCGAATCTAGTTTATCTTCAAGGCCATATCTTTTCATAATATATTCCATTGAAAATCTCCCCAATGTGGCAATGATTTTGGGTTTTATAATTTCAATCTGCCGATCTAGAAAAGGGGCATAGATTTCAATTTCTTCTGGTTTGGGATCACGATTGTTGGTTGGCCTATCTTTGACAATATTTGTTACATAGACATCATCTCGATTAATTTTTATATGTTCAAGTAATTGATCCAAAATCTTTCCTGACGCACCACAAAATGGTCGCCCCGTTTTTGCTTCATTTTTTCCGGGAGCCTCTCCTATAAACATAATTTTAGCATTATGATTTCCTTCCCCAATTACTGGGAAAACATTATTTTTAATTCTCTCTTGATAGAGTGGCGATTCTTTTAAGATTAAAATCTCATCACGAATTTCTCGCATTTTTTCTTTTTTATCAGACATGATGATCATTTTAACATTTAATCACAAAACCACCCACAAGAAATATCTTTAAAAGATACTCTTGTGGGTGGTT
>CAZRAX010000021.1:0-8239 GCA_964598245.1 uncultured Candidatus Saccharibacteria bacterium
GGCGCATTCCCCACACAATCGGAGCGTACGAGGCAGTTTCAAGCCACCACGCGCTCCGCGCGTGCGAAGTGGGTTCGCGCAAAGGCTAATATCTCACCGCAAAACAAGGAGGGCAATGCGTAAGCGTTTCCCGACTATGTTTTTGCGAGAGAAGGGAGGGGATGAGAAAAGCGCAGACAATTAGTAATCTTTATAATATACAAGTATAATTAAGAACTAATATGCAATCAAACATCAAGATAAATAAAAAAATTCCAATTTGTCATTCCGATCAAAAAATTGACGATGTAAAAAAATATCTATTTGGGAAAATGAGCTATTTTGACACAATTGATTATATATATGTGCTAACAAAAAATGATATTCTCAAAGGAGTAATATCTATTCATGAACTTTTCAAATCTGCTCCTGATTCTTTTATTAGAGATCATTTCATTACAAAAATTGTCAAAGCCCATCCTGATACTGACCCTGAGAAAATTGTACATTTAGCATTAAATAACAATATTAAATCTATACCAATAGTCGACAAACAAAATAAATTTATTGGAGTTATTTCAAGTGATACGATATTAGATATTCTAAACAAAGAAGGTCATGAGGATTTTATGCATATCGAAGGTATTATCCCTACAACTATATACGACCAACAAAATATCTCTATCTTTAAAAATTTTATATTGAGAACACCTTGGATTATCGTGGGGCTCTTAGGTGGCCTTATTGCAGCGAAAATTATTGCTAATTTTGAAAGTGTTCTTGAAGAAAAATTAATTCTCGCGGCTTTTATTCCATTAGTCGCTTACGTTGCAAACGCCGTTGGTTCGCAAACGCAAACTCTATATATTCGCACTTTGGCTATGGGTCAAAAAATTCAAATGTGGAAATACAGCTTTAAACAGATTTCAATTTCATTTTTTATAGGTATAGCATGTTGGATAGTTATTGGTCTTATTTCATTAATTATTTGGAAGTCCTCTTTGTTGGGAATGATTGTAGGTTTTGCAGTATTTTGTTCTGTTCTTGTCGCCACAACATTTGCATTACTTATACCTTTTTTACTTACAAAATTTAATAAGGATCCTGCAATAGGAAGTGGCCCCTTCACAACAATCATTCAAGACATGTTAAGTGTGTTAATTTATTTTATTATTGCTACAATTTTTATTTTATAATTAATTTCTAATAAAATAACCCCATCCCGAATCCTAATCATTTCCTCATTTAAAATACTAAAATAGCCTTACAAAGCATTAACCAGTGTGGCCCACAGCAAAACTTCGTATGTATTCTTGATAATCAAAAATTAAGTTCACTCCTTTTTCTGAAACTTCATAAATATCATCTGGATTAATTTTTTCAATTAAATATCTATCGTGGGAAACAATTATTACAGTACCCTTATAATTAAAAACTGCTTTTTCTATTGCAAACAAAGCTTCTAAATCTAAATGATTTGATGGTTCATCTAAAATTAATGTGTTTACAAATTGCTCTGTAAAAAGTGCCAATAATAATCTTGTCTTTTCTCCAGGGCTTAAAGTTTTTATTTTTTCCTTAATCTGATTTTCTGTAAAATTAAATTTTTTCAAAACATTAAAAATTACACTATCTTCTTTCCCAGTTTTTTCTTTTATAAAATCAAAAATAGTTTTATTATTTGGCAAATTTTCATGTTCTTGGGTTAAGTTACCAAATTTAATTTTAGAACCAACATTAATATCTCCACCAATAGGATCTACAATACCCGCCAATGTTTTAAGTAACGTAGTTTTCCCGGTTCCATTATTTCCAATAAAACAAACTTTGTCTCCAAATCGTATATCAAAATTAAAAGGCCCTACTTTGAAATTTTCATATCCAACAACCAAATCTCTGGCTAAAATTGAATTACTTCCATTGTAATCACGACTATCTATCTCTATTTTCAGATCAGATTGTTTTTCTGGTTCATCAATCACATTTAATCTTTCAATTCTTTTTTCAATTCTTTTTGCTTCTTTAGCCGAACCTTTTGCTTGTTCTCTTTTAAAATTTCTCAACATCTTGTCATTGTCTGTTCCTAAATATTTAGCTCCCCTTGAAGCATCCGCTTTTTTTTGAATAGCTGTTTTTCGAAGCCCCTTAATTTTTTCTTGTTGAGATTCATAATCAATTCTATGCCTATTTAATTTTTTCTCAGTTCTATCTAAATAATCACTATACGAACCTTTTTCAATATTTATTTTTCCATCTTTTAATTCAATAACTTTTAAGACAGTATTATCTAAAAACTTTCTATCATGTGAAACTATTAAAAAACTAGCATTACTTTTTTTAACAAAATTTTCCAACCAAATTAGCGAACCCATATCTAAATTATTTGTTGGTTCATCCATTAATATAAAATTTGCATTGTTTAAAAGAATAATAATTAGTGATATTTTTGTTTTTTGACCACTACTTATTTCAACTAATGGATAGTTCAAAATAGAATCTTCCATTTTAAACATTTTAATTAATTTATAAATTTCATTTTTATTAACATTTTCTTCAAGATTATCTTTAATATATTCAAAAACTTTTTGATTTTTAAATTTTAGTTCAATTGTTTGTGATAAGTAAGATACTTTACTATTTTTGGGAATATTAATAACACCAAAATCTTGTCTTTCAATCCCAGCTATAATTTTCATTAAGGTAGTCTTTCCAGATCCGTTTCTGCCAACTAAAGCAATCTTTTCTCTTTTATCAATTGTAAATGAAATATCTGAAAAAATTTTCTTTGTTTCGTATTTTTTTGAAATATTTTTAACTTGTATCATGTTTTTTCATTGTATAGTTTAAATAGCAAAAAACAATCTAATTTAGATTTAATGATATAATCACCACATGAATTTAAATGACAGGATTACTGATTCTTTCCGAACGATTGAATCTCAAAAAAAGGCATTAGCTCGTCTAAAAATTGAGACAATCGAAGAATTACTTTACCATTTCCCTACTCGATATGGGGATAAATTCAATGTAGTTAAAATCAAAAACCTTGAACCAAAAACTGGTGCAACTGTTTATGGGAAAATTGAAAAAATTAGTTTAAAAAAAACTTACCGAACCAAGGTGGCAATTTCTGAGGCAACCATCAAGGACGACACAGGAAAAATTAAAGCAATTTGGTTTAATCAACCTTATATAGCCAAAATGTTTAAAGAAAATGATTTAGTCAGTTTATCTGGAGAAATTGGAGAAACAAAAACTGGGACCTTAACCATCAATAACCCTAAAATAGAAAAAGTTGATTCAATTCAAGTTGGATCTTCTGACTCTTTGTTTTCATCACAAAACGAAAATGATTTTTTATCACCAGTTTACAAAGAATCAAAAGGGATTACTTCAAATTGGATTTATCACACTATTCAAAAAATTATTAAAAGTGAACTACTTGATGAAATTCAGGATTCAATACCTGAAGAAATATTAAAAAAGTATAATTTACCCAAATTAAAAACTGCTCTAATCTGGATTCACTCTCCTAAAAATGAAAAAGATGCTCTATCGGCTCGCAAGAGATTTGCTTTTGAAGAAATTTTTTATATTCAACTAAAAAAACAAATGCAAAGACAGCAAACCAAAAAAATGGAGTCCTTTATTATAGATGATGCCAAAGAATCAGTGGAAGATTTTATTTCTCGTTTCCCATTTAAGCTAACCGACTCTCAAACAAAATCTATTAATGCCGTCCTAAAAGATATTCAAAGCCCAGAACCAATGTCACGTCTTCTCGAGGGTGATGTTGGTTCTGGAAAAACTGCCGTTGCAGCTGCTGCTGTTTATGCAGTAACAAATACAAAACCCAAAAATCGTCAATTTGGAAATTTACAAACTGCCTATATGGTACCAACAGAAATTTTGGCTAAACAACATTTTGAAAACTTTATTAAATATTTTGAATACACCGGAATCCAAATTGCTTTAATGACTAGCTCCGGCTGCCAAAAATTTCCTTCAAAAGTTTCACCGACCGAAGCAACAAAAATTTCAAGGACTCAACTTTTAAAATGGATCGAAGGTGGCCAAATTCCAATTCTGATTGGAACTCATTCTCTTATTCAAAAAACTGTTAAATTCAAAAATCTTGCACTCGTAATTATTGACGAACAACACAGATTCGGAACAGAACAAAGAAAAAAACTCGCTCAAAGAGATAATTTTGCTCCTCACCTGCTTTCCATGACTGCCACTCCTATTCCTCGTACACTTGCTCTGACGATTTATGGTGACCTAGACTTAACACTAATTGAACAGATGCCACTTGGTAGAAAACCGGTTATTACAGACATCGTTTTAAAAAATGAACGAGAGCAGACTTATGAAAAAATTCGTAAAGAAATTTTAGCTGGACGCCAAGCCTATGTTATCTGTCCCCGAATTGACGAGCCTGATCCAAATAAACAAAATGCTCTAAATGTTAAGTCAGTTAAAACTGAATCAAAATATTTACAAGAAAAAATATTTCCGGAATTAAAAATTGGTCAGATTCATGGAAAAATGAAGCCCACCGAAAAAGATTCTGTTATGAAAGATTTTGAGGATGGAAAGATTGATATTTTAGTTTCAACTTCTGTAATTGAAGTGGGAGTAAATGTTCCAAACGCAACAATGATTATTATTGAAGGTGCTGAAAGATTTGGTCTTGCTCAACTTCATCAATTAAGGGGGCGAGTTATTAGAAGTAACCACCAAGCATATTGTTTTATTTTTACAGAAACTAATAGCAAAAAATCTTTAGAAAGGTTACAAGCATTAAAATCAGCCAAAAATGGTTTCGAACTTTCAGAGCATGATTTACAACTTCGGGGGTCTGGAGAATTGTCTGGTAATAAACAATGGGGTATCACTGACCTTGGAATGGAAGCAATAAAAAATATAAAAATGGTTGAAGCAGCACGAGAAGAAGCAAGAAACATAATCGAAAGTGAATTCAAAAAGAAAAATCCTTTCAAACAATACCCGATTATCAAAGAGAAAATTACAACTAAAAAAGAAATCCATTTTGAATAAAAAATTGATTTTATTTTAATTTAAGATTAATATTCCTATTAAAAGAAATTGCACCTATAGCTCAATGGTAGAGCGCAGAGCTTATATCTCTGTGGTTCCAGGTTCGAGTCCTGGTGGGTGCACCAAAGAAAAAAGGCAGTCATCACGACCACCTTGTTATCTTTTCTGATGAATTTCCAATAACTTATCAATTATTAAATAAAACTCATCAGCAATAAAGCAACCCCGATCCTCTGCACTACTAAAGCAATAGTTTTTGTCTTGATAGACAAAATAATCATAATTATATAAAAATAATTCTTCAATCATTTTACCTTTATGACTATCATAAACAAGAACTCTGATGGTAGCCTTGGGGCAAAAACCAAAAGAACCACCATGAATAAATGCTATTTCTTTCCATCTAAAAATAATTGTGTAATCACCATCAATGACAGAAAAAAAATGCCTTTTAATGCTTTTATTATCCTTATAAGAAAGTTTTGAGTCAACTACCCAATCAAATTCATATATCATTTCTTTGACTAAGGTCGCCAAATCAAACATGGCATTTTCACAAAATGTACAAGAAAACATTGGGATAAAAAATATTTTTCTACCAAATTTAATTTTTCTTACAATTTCTGACAATTTACAAGAGGATGTTTTTTGGAAGTACTTTTCAAAAATCGGGGAAACGACAAAGATCAGAATATTTATTATTTTTTTCACAACAAATTATCTCCAAATATTAGAATACCATATTTTGAAAACAAAAAAACAGCGAGCTAATCAGCCCACTGTTTTTCAATTTTTGTAAGAATTTTATAGATATTCCCCGAAAAAACTTTTTTGGGGCCCTGACTCAAAGAGAGAGCGACTCTTCCGCTTGTATCATAGCTAAAAGTTTCAGAAAATATCTTTTTACCAAAATCAGATAAACAAATTGTGATTAATAAGGTCGTCCCCTGATTTATTCTTTTACTGGAATAAATCCTCGTCACCTTAACCTCTATTGAGGATGAGTCCATTATAAAAGAATAAATTCTGTTATCACAACAAGTTTTTTTGTTTGAATTACTTCGGAAAACTTCCCTACTCCAAACAACTTCTTCAGTAACTTCAAAAAGAAAAATAATTAAATCTTTGAGAGCTTTTTGATAAATTTTGTAATCATCTGATTTATCGGAATTTAAAAGATAGCTGAGAAGAGAATACAATCTGGGACTTAAATTCATTTTTGATTCCTTTCTATTTGAGAAATATGATGTACTTTTTTCCTATAGAAAGATTAATCTGTTTTTACTTCTTTGTCAAAAGATTCTTTTATATCTTTATCTTTTTTATAATCAATATGATAAGAATCAAGTAGTTTTTCGTATTCTGCTCTTTCTAAATTCTCAACTTCTAATAATTTACGAGCAATGGCATCTAAAACTTCTCTATGTTGATTTAGAATATTTTCAGCTTTTTCTTTGGCATCAGCCAACAATTTTGAAATTTCGGCATCAATCTCATCACCAACTTTTTCTGAATATTCTTTATCATTGACACCCTGACCAAATAAAGTTTTTCCGGAACCAGATTCCAAAGCAATTGGACCAAATTTTTCACTCATTCCATATTTTGTAACCATATCACGAGCTAGCGCAGTAGAAACTTGCAGATCGTTTGAGGGACCAGTTGTAATATCACCAAAAATCATTTTCTCTGTAACATAACCAGCCAAAGACATAGCTAGATCATCCAAAAATTCTTTTCTTGATTGAAGTTTTCTATCTTCAGTTGGTAATTTCAAAGTGTAACCACCTGCCCTTCCACGAGAAATAATTGAAATTTTATGAACTGGATCAGAGTTTGGTAAAATTGATGCAACCAACGCGTGCCCAGCTTCATGATAAGCAGTGATTTTCTTTTCTTCTGGAGTTAGGAGGTGATTTTTTCTTTCTGGACCAAGCATCACTTTTTCAATAGAACGAATCAAATCAAATTGACTAACTTTGGTTCGGTTTTCTCTTGCTGTTAAAATTGCTGCTTCATTAACAAGAGAATATAAATCAGCACCAGAAAAACCAGGAGTTCTTTCTGCCAAAACCTGGAAATTAACATCTTCAGCAAGTGGTTTATTTCTAGCTTGAACTTTCAAAATTTCTTCTCTGTCTTTGCGATCTGGCAAATCAATAACAACTCGACGATCAAACCTGCCGGGACGCAAAATAGCAGGATCTAAAACATCTGGCCTATTTGTAGCAGCCATAATGATAACTTTGTCGTTTGGTTCAAAACCATCCATTTCAACCAATATCTGATTCAAAGTTTGTTCTCTTTCATCATTCCCGCCACCGACACCAACACCACGAGCTCGCCCAACGGCGTCAATTTCGTCAATAAAAATAATTGCAGGGGCAGATTGTTTAGCAATTTTAAAAAGATCACGAACACGACTAGCGCCAACACCAACGAAC
Organism: uncultured Candidatus Saccharibacteria bacterium; assembly: GCA_964598245.1. Taxonomy (GTDB): domain Bacteria; phylum Patescibacteriota; class Minisyncoccia; order Phycocordibacterales; family JAACPR01; genus JAACPR01. Next base: position 7,485 of record CAZRAX010000021.1, read on the forward strand.
ATTTCCACGAATTCAGAACCAGAAATTGAAAAGAAAGAAACCCCGGCTTCACCAGCAGTTGCTCTTGCTAACAAAGTTTTACCTGTACCTGGTGCACCCATTAGTAAAATTCCCTTTGGAATTTGAGCTCCGATATCAATAAACTTCTTTGGATTTTTTAAAAATTCAACAATTTCATTTAGTTCTTGTTTTGCTTCTTCTGAACCAGCAACATCTTTGAAGGTAACTTTTGATTTATCTTTGGGATTCATTAACCTAGCATTTGATTGTCCAAAAGTGAAAGCTTGCATTCCAGCACCTTTAACTTGTCTTGTTAAATACCAAATTAAAAATAAAATAAAGAAAAGTGGAATTAAAAATGGACCAGTAACTAAAAGCCAATAACCTAAACCTGTTTGATCTTTGATATCAATCGTAACATTAGCAAGTTGTTCTGGAGTAACACCATAATTTGTCAAAGTATCAGAAATAGAAGTTGCAGATTCTTTTTTAGAAATAAAAATTGTTTCTGAATCTAAATATTTAGCCTCAATATCTTCACCGCGAACGATAACTGATTCAACTTTTTGAGATTTAACATCTTGAGCTAATTGTGAAATAGCAATTTCTTGTTGATCTTTTTGATTATCAACAACATATGAATATAAAAGCACAATTGTTAATATAATTAAAATAGTAGTAATCATATTATTGAAAAAACTCTTTGGCTTTTTGCTACCTTTTTTTATTTTATAAATTCTCTTAAAGGTTTTTTT
>CAZRAX010000021.1:8249-10294 GCA_964598245.1 uncultured Candidatus Saccharibacteria bacterium
TCCGCAAATTTTAAACCGTTGTGTTAAATTATGCACAGCGGTTTTTTTATTTTTTTGATTCCCTTTTGGTGAATTATTTTTTGTATTCTTCATAGAAACCTATTATACATAAAAAATTGATTAGATATAGTCCGACTGATAATATATTAATATGACAATTTTAGTTGAAAATAAAAAAGCAACCTTCAATTATAATATCCAAGATAAGTACGAAGCCGGGATTGAGTTGTTTGGCCACGAGGTAAAATCTCTTAAAAATAAAAGAGGTAATCTTTCTGGTGCTTATATTGTAATTCGTGGAGGAGAAGCTTATCTTGTTGGACTTGATATCCCTTATTATCAGGCAAATAACTCACCCGAAGAACACGATCAAAAGCGTACCCGAAGACTACTTTTAACAAAAAAGGAATTAAGGAAATTAGCTGAAATTGAAAATCAAAAGGGTTTGACATTAATCCCTATTTCATTGTATAATAAATCTAGAGTTATCAAGATTGAATTTGCCGTTGGTCGTGGTAAAAAGAAAACTGACAAAAGAGAGACCATAAAAAGACGCGAAGCTGAGCGTGAGATTGGTAGAACATTGAAAAAAATGCGGTAACAAGACTGGTAAAATGAGTTTTCTCTATCCCGTCCTCGACCTGCTTATGTCAAGCCATAAAAGCGTTGACAACCGCAGGTCTGCGGAGGATTTCGAAAACTAATTTTACCAATCTTAATGTCGCTTATCTTTCCCTATAAGGACACGAATTACTTCGCGTCTTTTTAGGGGACGATCGGTTTAGACAGATAATCGCTAAATATATGTGCAAAGCAGATCTCTAGTAAATCTTTAAACTGCTAGAAAATTTAAGTGCAGAGAAAAACTCAATCGCTTCACCTTATAAGTCAAGCGACTTTGCATTCGCTCTAGCTTAATAGAACGACGTCTTACCATCTGAATCCTGATTGGATGACTAAGGCGACGAAAATCAGGATAGGTTAAGTTCGTGGCTCGCGAATTTATCCAAAACTACGAGCTGGATTATTATTCGTTTTGTTTATTTTTTAGAATAATAATTGAGATTAAAAGATAAACTAAGCTTTGTAGAGTCATTTATTTAGGTTGTCTGGACGTGGGTTCGATTCCCACCGTTTCCACAGACAAAAATAAAAGCACCTCGCAAGAGGTGTTTTTGTTTTTGGCTGACTGAATAAGGAGTAACGCGAAGCGTTACGTTGGGAATCGAAAGCCGGAACGGAGTGCGAGTTTGATTGAGGAGCGAGCCGGGGTGAGCGACGAAATCAAGGCGAGCACCGCGAGGCGGGGTCGCGGGTTTCGAGCGTCAGCGAGAAAACCTGTGACCGATTCCCACCGTTTCCACAGACAAAAATGAAAGCACCTCGCAAGAGGTGTTTTTGTTTTTGTAATTAGAACTTGTTGAAAAGATTAAGCTTACCCTGAATTTATTTCGGAGATTCCGCCCATCAAGATCTATTCAAAACAAGTTTGTAGATATCTTTTCTATGCCCAATAATCAAAATTTTTATTTTCTTCTGAACAATTTTAAATATAACTCGATAATCCCCTACTCTTAATTTTCTGTAATTACTGAGAGTATTTTTGAGATGATTACTATACAGCTCTGGATGTTCCAGAAGTTTAGACTCTATAGATTTTTTAATTCTATCTTTTGTCTTTTGATCCAATTTGGAAATATCATCTTTTACAACCTTGGTATGATAAATAATTTTATACATTACGCCCAGGCTTTATCATGTTTAATAAATTCACTTTTTTCTTTTTCTCGATCCCTTGCCAAAATATCCCATGCCATATCTTCTTCAATTAAGAGAGCTATTTCCAAAAGTTCAGCCGCTTTAGTAGCAGTAGGAACATTGTCTCTTTTTGCAACATTTGTAATTGCTTCTTCCAACTCAGAGCCTAATGTTATATTCAATCTTTTTTTTGTTGTAGACATATAGAATATTGTATCAAAAGTGTATCACCTGTCAAACTTCGGTGTTTTCTAGCATCGTTTCGCCATCTCCACAAAAGGAAATCA
>CAZRAX010000022.1:0-9940 GCA_964598245.1 uncultured Candidatus Saccharibacteria bacterium
ACAATATAGAACCATTTTCAGAAGAGATATTGTTTAAAGCAAATATAATAAATGAATCTGAAAATAATAGCTTTGTAAAAATAGGTTGGGAAATAAAATCAACCAATGGTGATAAAATTAAATATGAAGAAAACTCATATAAAATTTTAGCAAAAGAAAGTTCCGAGATAATTTATTCATTAGAAAATATTGAATACAACAATTTTATTTTAAAATTAAATATTTTTGATGGGAACAGAAAAGATATCGATGAGTATATAATTAAAAAAAGTGATTCAAAACAAATTGAAATAGGGTTTAATGGTCTAAGTAAGTACCCAATCATAAAAAACAATAATATTAGTATCTTTGCTTGTATAAATGATTTAAATAAAAATGGCGGTCAAGAAAATTTAAGTAATTTAAAAACTCAAACCACAATAGCAAGCGACAACGGAGAAATCATTTTCTCATCTGAAGATCAAATTGATCCAAATCAAGGGCTTGTCGCAACTTTTACACCAGAGAAAAATTATGCCAATTTCAGCCTTAACATTAAACTATTTGAAAATGACAAATTAGTTGATGAAGTTAATCAAACTTATTCAAATGAAGAACCTGCACCAGTACCAACATCATCAAATTCAATGATATTAATTATTTCTATTATCGTTGTATTAATTATTATTGTTGTGTTAGTTGCAATTAAAAGAAATAAACCGGAACATTTTGAAGGTGCCTAATTAAATATCTAGTCAAACAACATTTTAAAAACTTTCGGAAGTTTTAATTTCACCCCCTGGTTAAAATCAGTGGCCCAGAATTTGTGATCGCCACAGTGTGTTCAAACTGCGCTGACAGAGAACCGTCTTTAGTTAAATAAGTATAGCCGTCTTTGGCAGTCTTGATATACGGGTCTCCCAAAGAAAACATTGGTTCTATCGCAATAACCAAACCTTCTTCTAGAACTTCACCTGTACCTGACTTTCCTTCATTTGGGACATAAGGATCTTCGTGCACACCATAACCAACACCGTGACCCGTCAAATCTTTGACGACTGATAAGCCCGCATCTTTAGCAACCCGAACAATTGCAGAGCCGATATCTCCTACTTTATTACCAACATGACACTCTCTAATTCCAGCATACAAAGCTTCATGAGTTTTTGTCACAAGCTTTTTGACTTCTTTTGAAACTTCTCCAACAATAAAAGTTCTAGCATGATCAGTATAGAGACCTTCATAGATTACCCCGCCGTCTAATGTCACCAAATCCCCTTCTTTGATAATCTTTGGGTTTTCATTTGGAATACCATGAACAATTTCATCATTAATAGAAATGCAAATACTAGCAGGATAAGGTCTTTTGGCACCCGCAGGAGTATAATTAAGAAAAGCCGGTTTACCACCATGTCGCCTAATTAATTCATCAGCAATTTTGTTCAATTCATCAGTAGAAACACCCGGCTTGATAAATTTAGAAGTTTCTTCGATAACTAAATAAAGCTTTTGGCCTCCACGACGCAAAGCTTCTATTTCTTCTTTTGTCTTTAATTTAATCACCTTTTAAATTTAGCTCAAAAAAGTGTCTTGGTCTAGTATAAAAAATAATTTTATATCTCTAATGCTGAAACAATATCTTGATGGACCTTTTCAATAGCTTGTTCACCATTTATTTCAATAAAATTATGACTCCTGTGTGAACGATAATAATCTAAAACTGGAACAACTTCTGAATCAAACCAATCTAGGCGAGCCAATATATCAGCCATTTCTTTATCGTCGGCCCTACCGCGGGCTTTCATTCTCTCGATTGACCAATTACGAGAGACATTTATATAAACAATATTAACTTTGCTGCGACCATAAAAATCAAAAGCTGATTCTAGAACTTTTGCTTCAATTAAACGTCTGGGGGTTCCATCAATAAACAAATGCTGTTCGGAATGAAAAGATTTAATTAATTCACCACCCCATGCCCAAATTGATAAAAATTCTGGTTGAAGACCTCCTTCATCTAAAATTTCTTTGGCAAGTTTGCCAGCTTGAAATTTTTCGGTAATAAATTTTCTAAAACGATTACCCGCTTCTAAATGAAAAACTTCACCAAGTTCTTTTTCTTTAATAAGCTCAATCAGTTTGTCTACCTGAGTTCCTTTTCCACAGCCTGATCTACCTATAAAAATATTTGTTAAGGGTTTCATGTTTTAAAATAATCTTTGATTTAATTATAGCAAAAGAAGAACCAACATAAAACCACCTCTCTCGTTTTATCCAAACTAACCCCCACATAATGTTTTAGAAAACCTGTCGCAGGACGAGCGGGACGAATTACTTTGTCGATATAGTAAAGAGCGAGTCCGAGACGAGAACAGCGACCCGAGTAGGTCGCTGATTCGTGTTTTCTAAAACATTATGTGGTGGGGTTAGTTTTTAGAACTAAATAGGTAGTATTTGTGAGTGATTTCTTTGCCGATTAATACTCCCTCATTGAAACTTGAGAATCAATCTTTTTGATTAAATCAACAACAACAGAAACAGCAATCAAAAGAGCTGTTCCTCCAATTGTCAGAGATGTAATACCAGAAAAACTTTGCACAACAACTGGTAAAACAGCAATTGTCGCCAAGAATAATGCTCCTACCAAAGTAATTCTAGAAAGAATATTACCAAGATGATTTGCGGTTGATTCGCCAGGCCTTACTCCGGGGATAAAAGCACCGCTTTTTTGAAGATTTTTTGAAATTGAATCCGGATCAAAAGTAACAGCAGTATAAAAATATGTAAACAAGAAAACTAAAACAAAATAAGCAATTCCATAGTAAAGTTGATTTTGCAAGAAGTTGTTAACTACATTTGAAATATTTTGAACTATTTGATTATCAACTGCTCCTAAAAATTGAAAAACCATTTGTGGCAAAAGTAAAATAGAAAGACCAAAAATAATTGGCATAACACCCGCCATATTTAATCTTAATGGGATATAAGTAGAGGTCCCACCATAAACTTTGTTACCACGAACTTGCTTTGCATAAGTAACAGGCACAGGTCTCTCTGCTTCTGTAATTGTCACAACTCCAAACAAAATAATTAAACCAACAAAAAGAAATGCTAGATAAGTTGGTAACATTGACGGATCATAAGCAGAAAGAATTTGAGAAAATGAAGTTGGCAAACTAGCAACAATACCAGCAAAAATAATCAAAGAGACACCATTTCCAATACCAAACTCTGTAATTAATTCACCAACCCACATCAAAAGAATTGACCCTGCTGTTATGATAATCACATTAACAATCAAAACCGACATTGTCATTTCTGGTAAAATACCTTGTTGTTGTAAAAGCAAAAGAAAACCAAAACCTTGAATAGCGGCTAGTGGTAATGTCAAAAGACGAGAATATTGCATAAATTTTTTGCGACCAGCACCACCTTCTTCGTGATAAAGTGCTTTTAATTTTTCTGACATCATTGTCATCAATTGCATAATAATTGAAGCTGTAATATAAGGACCAACTCCAAGCATCACAATGGACAAACTTGATAACCCCCCACCAGAAAAAATATTAACTAAACCAAAAAACTGATTATTATTCAAAAATTGACTAAGAGCGAATTGATCAACACCCGGGATTGGAATATTGGCAAGTAATCTAAAAAAAGCTAATGCCAAAACTACAAACAAAATCTTTTTAGACAAAGATTTATCTTTAAAAATCATCTTCATTTTTTTAAAAAAATCTCCAATCATTTTATTTTATTTGACTACCAGAATCAGTTATTGCTTTTTTAGCTGTTTCAGTAAATAGACAGTTCTTGAAAATCAATTTTGTTTTTAAGTCTCCAACAGCAACAATTTTAACACTTGGTAATTTACCTTTATTTTTTCTAATTAAATCTTTTTGAAACAAAGATTGTGGAGTTACCCTTTCCCCTGCTTTATAATTTTTATCAATAGCATTTAATGAGACCGTCTTGGCGGGCATTTTATTTGGTTTATTAGAATTAACACCACGACCACGCAATTTTGGTAAGCTCTTTATTCTGTCTCTGATTTCTGGTCTAATTTTGTGACCTGCACGAGATTTTTGTCCTTTATGACCTTTGCCAGAAGTTTTTCCACGACGACCACCACGACCAACCTGGACATGTTTTGCTCTTTTAGTTTTTCTTTTTAATTGATAAGTTTGCATATTATTTTTTATCTACCTTAGTAACAGTTTCATTTATTTCAGAAAAAGCCTTTAGTGTTGCTTTGGCAATATTTAATTTATTTTTACTACCTGAAATAATTTTACCATTGATATCTTTTAGACCACCAAGCTCAATAATATCACGCAAAGCTGAACCAGCAATAACACCACGGCCTTTGGCTGGCATAATAATTACTTTGGCACTGTTGAATTTTGCTTCGACTTGATGTGGAATAGAGTTATTTTTGGTCATTTTAATATCAACAGCATTTTTCTCAGCATTTTTTACTGCTTTTTGAATAGCAAAAGAAGTGTCCCCAGCTTTACCTGTTCCAACTCCAATTTTACCTTTATGATTACCAACAGCAATAGCGACAGAAAAACTAAATCGGCGACCCCCAGAAGCAACACGAGTAACTCTCCTAATATCTAGAATTTTTTGATCAAATTCTGATCTTTTACGATTAGGTCTCCTTGAGGTTCGACGATTTTTTTTGAATTCTTTTCTTGGTTGAAATTTTGAATCATTTTTTGGAGCAGAATTTGGAGCAGAATTTGGAACATCCTGTTGTTTTTCCTCAACTTTTACTTCTTCTTTTTTTTCTTCTTTTATCTTTTTTTCTTCAGTCATAATAATATTAAAATTTAAGTCCAGCTTCTCTGGCAGAATCAGCCAAGACCTTGATATTACCTGTGTAGGCAAATCCCCCCCGATCAAAAGCAACTTCTTTAATTTTTTTATCAGAAGCAATTTTGGCAATTTCTTTTCCTGCCAAAAGAGATCTTTCTTTTAAATCTTTACCTTTTATATTTTTAGTCCAAACATAAGCCAAAGTTTCCCCTTTTTCATCATTGATTAATTGAGCAATGATATTTTGATTTGATTTATGAACACTAAATCTTGGCTTCTGAACAGTCCCTGAAACCTTTGAACGGATTTTTGTATGTCTTCGTATTCTTTTTTGATAATTTTCTTTAATCATATTTATTAAACGGTTTTCTTACCTTCTTTTCTACGGACAACTTCATCTTCATATCTAATTCCTTTCCCCTTGTATGGTTCTGGAACTTTTTTAGATCGAATGATTGCAGCAAAATGTCCAACTTTTTGTTTGTCGATTCCTTTGACTGAAATTATTTCTTTTTCAACTTCAACCTTTAACCCTTCTGGAATTTTTAATTCTACAGAATGAGAAAAACCAACACTTAAAACAATTTTATCCCCAGAAATATTTGCTCTGAATCCAACGCCTTCGATGATTAGTTTTTTCTCAAATTCTTTATTAACTCCTGAAACAGCACTTTTAATCAAAGAGCTGTATGTCCCCCATAATGGGCTTGTTTCAAATTCTTTCTTTTTAGGTGTTATGTTAAGTTTATTATCTTCAATTTTAATATCAAAATCATCTGAAGTTTCTACTTTTAACTGACCCAGAGGACCATTAACTAAAACACTAGAGCCATCAAGAGTGACTTGAGTTTTTTCTGGTATTTCTATTGGTTTTTTAGCTAATCGTGACATAAATTAATTATTACCATATTTGGAATAAAGCTTCCCCTCCAACCTTTTTATTAATTGCCTCTTTATCAGTCAGAATTCCATCTGGAGTTGAGAGAATCAGATTACCATAACCACTTTTAGTTGGTTTAATTTTTTTAAAGCCCTTATAAACTCTTTGAGAAAATTTAGAAACTCTTTTGACATCATGAATAGCTGGATTGCCATTCTCGTACTTTAGATTTATTTGAGCAATTTTTTTTGGTTCTTCTCCAATAATTTGATAGTCATCAATATATGAATTATTTTTAAGAACTTTTAAAATTGCTAAAATATTTTTTGTTGCTGGTGCATTGGCAGTATCCTTGCCAGTAATAGAGGCATTTTTGAGAGAAGTTATCAAATTTGAGATTGGATCTTTTACCATGATGATTTTTTAATTCCAGGAATTTCTCCTTTGTTTGATAATTCTCTAAAACAAATACGGCACATATCAAAATCTCTCATATAGCCATGTTTACGACCACATCTAAAACAGCGTCGAACCACTCGACTTTTGTATTTTGGTGTTTTTTGTGATCTTGCGATAACTGATTTTTTAGCCATAATTATTTTTTTTAATAAAAAAGCCTCTCAAAATGAGGTTTCCACATACTAGCAATTAGACTAGCATATGTCAACGATTTTCCATTGTTTTAGGGCTTTAATTTATTTTTTAAAAGGCAATCCTATTAATTCCAAGAAAGAAATCGTTTCTTCTTTGGAATTACTATTCCCCACCACAATTGTTATTGACATCCCAAAAACATTTTTTAATTCTTCATCAGAAGTTTCTGGGAAAATAGTATTTTCTTTGACCCCAAATGTATAATTACCCATTTCATCAACTGATTCGGGTGATAATCCTCTAAAGTCACGAGTTCTAGGTAAAGCAATATTAATTACTTTATCTAAAAATCCTAGTGCTTTTTCACCTCTTAGGGTAACTTTGTATGCTGATAATTGACCTTCTCTAACTTTGAATTGAGCAATTGATTTTTTAGCTTTAATTTCTACTGGTTTTTGTCCTGTAATTAAAGCTATTTTTTGTGGAATTAATTGTAATTTTTGTTTATCACTGGTTGATCCAACACCAACTGAAACAACAACCTTTTCAATTTTTGGTGTTTGATTAGAATTTTTATAGCCAAACTTTTCTTTTAAAGCTTCAAAGGATTCTTTTTGTTTTTGTGATACGGTCTTGAACATGATAATTATTTTTTAGTTGTTTTATCTAATTTAACATTTGAAACATCAATTGGTGCGGCGATACTTAGAATTTCACCTTTTTTATCTTGGCTACGAGATTTTATATGTCTTTTAACTATATTAACCCCTTCTACAATAACTTTGTTTTGATTAGGAAGAGACTTGATAACTTTTCCCTTTTTACCTTTATCTTTCCCTGCAATAACTATGATGTTGTCGTTTTTCTTGATTTTCATAATATTAAATTACTTCTGGTGCCATTGAAGTTATTTGTTGATAACCCATTTCAGTTAATTCTCTTGGGATTGGACCAAAAATTCTGTTTGCAACTGGTTCTTTAGTTTCTTTATTAATTAAAACAACAGAGTTTTCGTCAAATCTGATATATGATCCATCTTTTCGACGAAAAGCTTTCTTTTGGCGAACAACAACTGCATGAGTAACATCTTTTCTTTTAATTTGTTTTCTTGGTTCAGCTTTTTGAATTGCCACGACAACTCTTTCACCAAGTTCTGCATATCTCTTTTTAGAAGAACCAAGCACCTTGAAAACACGAGCAATTTTTGCTCCTGAGTTATCTGTTACTGTTACTAATGTTTGTGGTTGAATCATATTTTTATTAATTATCTTCTTTAAGGTCAACGATTATAGCTTTTTCAATTATTTTTGAAAGTTTGAATCTCTTGTCTTTAGAAATTGGTCTAGTTTCAATAATTTTAACTTTATCACCGATATTTAAAATATTTTCTGGATCATCAACTTTGTATTTCTTTTTTGAAGAAATATATTTTTGATATTTTGGATGTTTTTTATAATTATCAACACGAACAACGGCAGTTTTGTCCATTTTGTTTGAGACAACTTTACCAACCAATACTTTTCCTTTATTCTTTTTTTCTTGGGTTTTTTCCATTATCGTGAATTTATTTCAGTTAAAATTCTAGCAATCTTTTTACGTAATTCTTGTCCTTGCTTAACATTTCTAGTGCTACTTCCAACTTGAGAAAAACGAAATTTTCTAAGCTCTTCTCGAGTTTCTTTTAGCATTTTCTCTAATTCTTTTTCTGATTTTTCTTTTAATTCTTTGGGCATGATTGTGTTTGCTACTTTAACAGATTTTTAATCTCTGACAACTACTTTGGTTTTTAGTGGAAGTTTTGTTCCTGCCTTACGCAAAGCTTCTTTGGCAACATCATTTGTTACACCATCAACTTCAAAAATAATTTTTCCAGGTTTTACAACAACTTCGTATCCCTGAAGATCACCCTTTCCCTTACCCATTTTTACTTCTGCGGGTTTTCTGGTAAAAGGTCTGTCGGGGAAAATTCTGATCCAAGCACGGCCAGTTTTACCCAAATGACGTGACATTGCTCTACGAGCTGCCTCAATCTGATTTGATTTAACTCTGGCATGGGTTGTTGCTTTTAAGCCATGTGATCCAAAATCAACGCTGACACCTCTTGTTGCGGGACGAGAAAGTTTCTCTGGATTTTTTCTATCAGTTTGCCACTTTCGATGTTTTACTTTTTTAGGAAATAAAGCCATAATTTTTTATTTTTTAAAAACTTCTCCTCTATAAATCCAAACTTTTACACCCAAATCTCCTTGTGGAATTTTGGCTCTAACATTTGCAAAATCAATATCAGCTCTAAAAGTTTGCAGAGGAACTTGACCTTTCATTAATTCTTCAGTTCTGGCCATATCTGCGCCATTCAATCTACCAGCAACCCTAATTCTAACTCCTTTGGTATCATGATTTGCCATTACTTTTTCGACTGTTTGCTTCATAACTCTTCTAAAAGCCATTCTTTTTTCAAGCATTTCTTTAACTTGAAGCGCAACAATCATTGCATTTGATTCGGGAGACTTAACTTCTTCAATATCAATTTTTAATTCAACACCTTCTTCTTTTATGCGATTTTTATGCATAAATTTTTCTAAATCAGCTCGCAATTTTTCTGCTCCTTCACCCGAACGGCCAATAATTAAACCAGGTCTTGAGGATTGAATAATTAGTCTAAATGATTTTTTATTTCTTTCAATTTCAACAGAAGCGACATACATTCCCTCTAATTTATCAAAAATAAATTTTCTAATTAAAGTATCTGCTTTTAGGTTTTGACGATATTTTTTACCATCACCAAACCAGCGAGATTTCCAATCTCTCAATATTCCTAATCTATGTGAATATGGATGAACGGTGTGTGACATAATTATTTTTTATCAATTTTATCTAAATTTATTAAAACGTGACTAGTTCTTTTTCTGATTGAAGCTGCTCGTCCAAATGCGCGTGCACGAAATCTTTTCATTGTATAGCCTTCATCAACTCTGATTTCTTTAACAAAAAGATCTTGTTTTTTAAGACTGAAGTTGTGATCTGCATTGGCAATAGCTGATTCTAAAAGTTTTTTAATTGGATCTGATGATCTTTTTGTAGTAAAAGTAAGCAATGTCAAAGCTTCATCAACTTTTTTACCCCTAATTAAGTCAGCTACTAATCTAACTTTTCTGGGTGATTGTCTATAATTTTTTAATTCTGCCTTGACCATAGTGATTATTTAGATTCGGTAGCTGATTTGGCGGCTTTTGCTGCGGCAATCTCAGATTCTCTTTTTGATTGTTCAAGTTCTTTTTGCATTTTACCTCCATGTCTTAGGAATTTTTTAGTTGGTGAAAATTCACCAATTCTATGCCCAACCATTTCTTCTGTTATTAAAACATCCACATGAGTTTTCCCATTGTGGACGCCAAAGGTAAAACCAACCATTTCGGGTGAAATTTGTGAATTTCTAGCCCATGTTTTAATAGAACCAGTGTCTGCTGGTTTTTTTTCTTCAATTTTTTTCAAAAGTTTTTCGTCCACATAAGGACCCTTTTTGAGTGATCGTGTCATATTTTTTGAACTTGTTTTCTGATTGCAATGACAATCAAAAACAGAAAAGCTCGCCATAGAGCTTGGAGGTTATATTAGCAAAGGATTTTTAGTTGTCAATGATTAGTTTAAAAATTATTAAAATAA
>CAZRAX010000023.1:0-9378 GCA_964598245.1 uncultured Candidatus Saccharibacteria bacterium
AAGAAAAAATAAGAAAAATACTCTAAAAAATCCCTACGTTTATGTACCTTATGCCCTATTGTACCAAATTAGAACCTATTCGTGTGGGCGTTGAGGGACTTGAACCCCCGACCTACCCGGTGTAAACGGGTTGCTCTAGCCAACTGAGCTAAACGCCCTATGTCAAAATAGATTACTATAATATTAATAAAATGGCTAGTGAAAAACCAAAATTCTTATAATTGTCCAGTTGAGTGAATGATGTTATTACTTTTTACAAACCAAGCTCTGAATGAGAACCAATATCTACTAATAACAAAACCAAATCATTATCAATAATTCTATAAATCAAAAGTAAATCACCTTTTATATGGCACTCTCTGTAATATTTGAGTTCCCCTTTTAGTTGATGGTCTTTATATTTGCTTGGTAATTTTTTATCCTCTTTTAATAAATTAATTACTTTTTCTACATATTCTCTATTTTTTAAATAACCAGATTTAACTAATTTTCTTAAGGATTTCTGAAATTTTTTTGTTCTTACAATGGTATACATCTAATCTAAAATATCATCAAACATTTCTTTAGCCGAAGAATATCTCTTTCCATTTTTTAAAGCGTCTTTAACTTCTGCATCCCATCGCTTTTTTATTTTTTTAGGATTATGAGTTGGCAAAAAAGGAAGTCCTTTTTCAATTACAATTTGATTAAAAAACATTTTCACAGCGGTAGACATATCTAGCCCCTGTTTTTCTAAGGTTTTTTTAGTTTCTTTTTTTAATTTTTCGTCAATGCGAATTGTTAAGTTAGTCATAGTATTATCATATACTTTGCACTAACATTGTCAATGCATTACTTTAGAAAGATTTTATATGAGTGAACGATGTTATTACCTTTTTTAGATAAGAAAAAAGACCCGCACCGAAGTGTGAGTCTTGAGAAAAATTACCATTCCCAAACAACACAACATTTACCATGATTAAGTTTTCTAGATTTGTTGGTCACAAGAGCAATTTTAAACAAATCATGATCAAGAGCATTAGGTCTGAAATCAAATAAAGGGATACGAAACTGGAAAGATTCTTGTGAATATGTATTGAAAGAAAAGTCAGACAATAACTTGAAAGCAAGCCTATCTATTAAAACCTTTTTGACATATTTATCTCGTATACCAATACTAAACAAGTAATGATTTACAGATAAAAACAAAACATCTTTCATATCTAGACCTTTTACATGATCTCTATAGAAAGTATCTGTAGTAAAATTTTTACTAATTGTTCTATTTGGGTACAGATTATCAATTATTTTTAGATAACCTTTCCAAAAAACTGCTGGTTCATGTCTTTCATAATAACCACTTTTATACGCACAGCGTTCAGTGTCTTTCTCTTCGATTTTGGTAAAAATTAAAGAGAAACGATACCCTCTAATAGTAATCTGTTTTTGTGTCTTCATAATTGTAATAAGTTCAAGTTCTGAAACTTACATTACAATTTAATTTAAATAAGTCAACAAGATTAGCTGAATTAACACCCCAATCTCACAAACACAAAAGTTATAACTCGTTCTGCAAACTACCTAAAAATCGAACCTGTTGGTTTTCTCTCTCGCCTATTGATAGATAACTAGTATTTAAATTGGAACTTGGTGTGTTCCGTATTGTCCAGTTTAGTGAACGATGTTATTACCTTGTTAATAAGAAAAAAGACCCGTACTTTCGTACGAGCCTTGTTAAAAATAAGTTAAAGTTCAAAATCAGACATAGATATTTCTCTCATTTCAACTTTGTTATCTTCTTTTCCTATTCGGATAGGAACTTCTATTGGTCCTATTTCACAGATTGGTATTTTTCTAAACTTACTTCGATGCATAGACAAGTATGTACCACTTCCACCTTGTAATCTTACTTGTATTACCGTGGTGCTAAGCACACCGGTAACTATACCGATAGTATTAACTTTTTCAGTTTTATATGGATTCAAAAAGACAACAAGGTCACCTTTTGAAATATCAAATGAATAGATTTTATAGAGAGTTTTAACTAATTTTATTAAAAAAACTAGAATGATTAGATTTATTATTAGTATTGTTATTTCCATTTGTTTTACTGGTTTGTGATTACATGTTTTATTGAGATGATCAAAATCCATTTCAGATATTACTTTTTTAAATAAATAAGTCAATAACCATTAATTACTTAAAAAGTATTTTATATCGTAAATTATCAGTAAATGTTTTCAAGATACTGATTTGAATAAAATTAACAAAAGTTATAACTCGTTCTGTAAACTACCCGAAAATCGAACTTGTTGGTTTTCTCTCTCACCTATTAATAGATGGTTAGTATTTTAATTGGAACTTTGTGTGTTCCGTATTGTCCTCCCGGTAGGAATCGGTCACAAATCACTAAGCATGATTCTTTGCTTCATCTAAAAAATGAATTAATGATTCAGCTCGAATTCTGCTAAGTGTTCGCGACCCCAACTCGCCGGCCTTGTTCGCTTCGCCTGGTGGCTCGCTCCACTTCGGCGTTCGGCTCCGTCTTTCGATTCCAACGTGAGGACTTAAAATAAAATCACCGACTCGTACCGAGCCGGTTCTTTATTTTAATGTCCTCCCGGTAGGAATCGAACCTACATTTAGAGATTAGAAGTCTCTTGTTCTATCCATTGAACTACGGGAGGATAGATAAACATAAAAATAACAACGAAAACCGGCTCCGTCAATCTAGTTAGTCTGATTTTCTATTTTTTCCAGAATTTGATTAAACTTCTCAATATCAATTTTTTCTATATTTTTAGAAGGAATTTGATCAGAAAAATCAGAATTAATTATATTATTAATATCAGAATAAAGATTTAAACCAAAAAATAAAATATAAATAGCAATAATCAAATTAATGAATAAAAGAAATTTCCAATCAAAATGAACAGACATCCCAAAAAGAGAAGGCCTATATTTCCTTTGTCTTAGAATTTGATTCCACTTATCTTTTTGTTTATCAAAATTAATCATACTAATCTGTTGTTCCTTTTAAATTAAAGCTGACCGACCACTGCCTATTAATGCTTCCATCTTCCCCGTCATCAATATCTCTATTTTGTCCAGCGGAAAATCTAACCGCATTAACATCAATCAAATAAGGTAACGATTCTACAGAAACCAAGAAAGTTGTTACTTCTTGCCAGCTACCAACAATTTGAAAATTCATATCGAGAGTTCCTAATTTATTTTCATCTTCTGGATCTTCAAAATTAACACTGGCAATAGTTATTTCTACACCAACATCTTCTGCTAGATTTTCTATTAAACTAATAAATTTAACCGCGTTACTTTCTTTGATCAAAAGATTATCAATCCTTTCATTAATTTTCTCAAGCTCTTCAATTTTTTGTTTTGTTTCATTTATACCAACAGCTTGGGATGATTCTAAAACTATATTTTTCCTAGTTTCTATAATAATATCTCTTTCTTTGTTTAATCTAGAGATTAAAATGAAATCAATAACAACTAACACAACTAATGTTATGAAAATAAATATTATTTTTTTGAATGTGTTAGTTTTCATTTTCTTGATCAAAATATTGGTTAAGTTCTGTCGTCTTAAGTTTAGCAGTAAAAGGAATATTTATATTTTTAACGAAACTTGAAAATGGGATTTCAACTGTTTCAAAAAATGATTTTCCTAAATTGTCTTGGTAATTAACTAGGGAATCACGATCTTCAGAAAGACCATTAATTTCTATTTGAGCAAAAATATTACCATCTTCATCCTTTATTAAATTAGTACTTATTAAATTTAAATTAATTCCATCATTTTCAATTGAAACAACTTCTTTCAAAATATCTGATTGATTAAAATTTAAAATATCAAATTGAGAAATTTTGTTATCAATACTATCATTCAAATTACTCATTTCTCTAATACTCTGAGCGTTTGATGAATTTTGTAATTCCTCTAGCTGGTCTGAAAGTATTTTTGATTCTACTCGGATTTGAATATAAAAAGAAAAAATAATAACTCCCCAAACCAAAGCAAAAAAAACAAAGAAAGTACTTAAAATCAAG
Organism: uncultured Candidatus Saccharibacteria bacterium; assembly: GCA_964598245.1. Taxonomy (GTDB): domain Bacteria; phylum Patescibacteriota; class Minisyncoccia; order Phycocordibacterales; family JAACPR01; genus JAACPR01. The sequence goes on from CAZRAX010000023.1 coordinate 4,051, forward strand.
AAAAATCTTTGAAAATATTCTTTCCTTAGCCAATGTCGATCTTCTCTTATTAGTAAATTAAGCATGTTTTATTCCTTTAATTGCCAAACCAATTGAAACTGCATATCTTAAAGAATCTTCTTTGTTAATTTTTGGTACATATTTTTCAACGGCAAAACAATTTGACCAAACATTTGCAATTTCAATCTTAATTTTTAATTTTTTCTCTAAAAAGTCTTTCAATCCTTCGGATAATGCATAGTCTCCAGTTATAATCGCTGTATCAATTTTTTCATGTTGAACTAAATCTTTTTTACTCGTAAACCAAAAAATTAAAACTTTATTTAAAAATTCATTTAAATAATTTGCTTCTTCTGAATCAAAATTTTCAAGGACCTTTTCCATATCAAGATTTATAATGGAAGCATATTGAATCGCCCCATCTTCAACAACACCAACATTAATTTGGTCTCTTAAAAAACGAAGAATTAAATAAGAATCATTATCTCCATTTTTAATAATAGAACGAGATAGAGAGACAGCTTCTGATTGAAAAGATAACGGGAAAAGTCCAGCCATTTTTAAAACTTTAGTGTACAAAGAAATAACATCTTTGGGAAAAACACTCACGACGACATCCAAGTCTTTTTTAGATTCCCCTTTTCCATCATTAACAACAAAATAATCAAAATTAACATCATCAACCTTGAGTGGAACATTTTCTTCAATATTAAATCTAATAGTAGAAGCGAGGTCAGAAGATGACTCAATTGGTAATTTGGTTCTGTAAATATAAGTCTTGTTCTCTGGCAAAGACATTATAACGTAATTAAATTTAAATTGTTTTTTAAGTTTTTTCAAAACCTCAATAATTTCTGAAAATGCTTCCATATTTATTTCTTTACTTAAATTAAAATTAGCTAAATCGTTTGGATGATTAAGTTTAACCTCTTTATAAAAATCAGGAATGAAGCCATTAGAAGTTTTTTTAAGTTTAAAAACTTTTATAGACCTGGGCGTTATATCAACTGACACAGGATCAAAAGAAAGAAAACCCGGTGTTGGGAAAAATAAATCTACTTTTTTAAAAAAATCAATAAACATAATAACTTAGAATTATTATACTATAAGTTTAAATTAAATAAATTTAAAAATTAAGTAAGCAATAATTAATAGACCGAAAATTAAACTTATAAGATTAAAGTATTTAAAAATTAATTCAGAATATTTTTGGCCAATATACCTAAACAAAAGACTAACAATCAAAAAACGAAGGCCTCGTCCAAGAATTGAGGCGATAATAAAAGCAATCAAATTCAAACCCAAAAGACCAGCACTGATTGTAAAAACCTTGTATGGAATTGGGGTAAAAGCGGCTAAAAAGACTGACCAAAAACCATATTGGGCAAAGAAAGTTTTAATCTGATCAAACTCTTCTTGAAAATTATAAAAATTAATAATTTGGGGGCCAAAAAAATCAAAAAACCAATAACCAATCAAATATCCTAAAATACCGCCCAAAACAGAAAATATCGTCACATCTAAAAAAAATTTAAACCATTTTTTTGGCTTAACTAAAATAATGGCTGCCAAAAATGGATCAGGAGGTATTGGGAAAAAAGAACTTTCTGTAAATGAAATTACTCTTAAAAGAATTCTAGAAATTTTTCTATCAGAATTTTTGATTAACCAGTTTTTGATTTTATTTTTATGTTCAAGCATTGAATATTAAGAAATGTTTGTCCCATTTGGAATTTTCGAATCAATTTCTAAAAGTGAAAATTGATTTTCTTCTCTATCAATCGCTGCCATGATCATGCCGTTACTCTCGTAACCTCTGATTGTTCGCGATTCTAAATTTGTAACAAAAGGCACTTTTTTACCTATTAAGTCTTTGGGCTCCGAATAAAATTCAGCTATTCCAGAAATAATTTGTCTTTTTTCACCAGCAAAATCTACTTCAAGTTTTAATAAGCGATCTGCTTCTTGAATCTTTTCTGCAGATAAAATTTCACCAACTTTTATTTCAATTTTTTTAAAATCATCATAAGTAATTTTTTTTGTTTCTTTTTTGTTTTCTTCTTCCATAGATTAGAATTTTATCATAAATATTATTTTTTATTTGAATCAATATAACTTTGTAAAATAATCGCTGCCGCGGAAGCATCAACCATATTATTTTTGCCTTGGATTTTTTCAGCTTGTGCTGATGTTAGAATTTCTGGATGTAAATCAATTTCCAAGTCAAATTCTTTTTCTAAAACCTTTTTTAAATTTAAAATATCTTCCATTATTAAATTATCTTCCATTTTATAATTTTTTGATTCTCCTATTATAATTACCCTAACGTCATTATCAGAAATAATTTTTGCAAAATTTTCTAAAATTTTATTATCATTTTTAATAACAGAATGAGGAAAAGCCATTTGCCCATCGTCATCAGACAAAGCAACACCTATCCTCTTTTCTCCATAATCTATTCCTAAATATTTCATAAGGTTAGTTTATCAAAAAAAGTAGCAATCAGTAATTATTTTTTATTACTAGAGTAAGGATTTTCATCAAAATAAATGTTTACATATTTTTTGAAAATATTTGAATTTTTTCCTTTATTTTTAATATAAAAATAACCCGATAAAGCTACCAACAGAGAGCCCCCCGCATCAACAATCAAATCCCACATCGTGTCTCTTAGGCCGCTTTTTTGCATATTGAATCCAAAAATATTATCCATAAAAAATTCAAAAATTTCCCAAATTATACCTAGTGCTAATGAAAAACAAAAAGCAAAAAGTGCTATTAATGAGGGTGGTATTTTTACTTTTTCTGTTCTGTATAAAGAGTATAAAATTAAAAAGCCAATAAAACCAATAGCGATGCCCGATCCCGTATGTAAAACAATGTCCCACCACCAATATGATGTGTAGTACCCTCTCAGTTCTCCCAAAAAAATCGAAGAATAAATAAAAAGATTTAAAATAAAACCAAATTCTAAAGGAAAGTGGATTTTATAATTTCTTTCAATTATAGAAGGTAGCCAAACGATTACTAATGCAACTAAAGCTAAAAAACCGTTAAGCCAGTCTTTTTCATAAATAGCTAATAAAAAGGCAAAGATGAAAGCTAACTGCATAAAAATGATAGCTCCGAAATTAAAACGATTAGTTTTGTTTAAATATTTCCACTTTTTAAGATATTTCAGCATGTTTTAAGGTTATTTTTATAGAATAAAAAAATTATAATATAAATTCTGTTTATTAATTTAGTTTTTTCAAAAAATCGACCACTGTTTTTTTGTAATGATTAATTTTTTCTTTTGGTATTTTTTCATAATTTTTTATAATGAAAAATAATCGATTTTCTGACTTTAATTCTTTATAATGAACATTTATAAAATTCCAAAACAAAGCATCCCAAATTTCCGTCCAATCGCCCTTTTTATAGTCAGTCATTCGTAAAACATAAGAAGATCCTGAAATGTACGGCTTTGTAGTTATTAGCCCCCCATCTGCATACAGAGTCATGCTATAAACATTTGGAACCATAACCCAGTCGTAGGCATCAATATACATTTCCATAAACCATTTGTAAATTTCATTTGGTTTAAATTGACACAAGTTCATAAAATTTCCCATAATCATTAACCTAGAAATATGATGCGAATATGCATATTCTAAAGCTGTTTTGATTGTATTATCAATTGGATAAATTCCTGTATCTCCGCGCCAAAAATTTTCTGGAATTTTTCTGTTAGCTTTAAAATAGTTACTATTCCTAGATTTTGAACCTAGATAAATATAGACGGCTCGAATATATTCTCTCCAGCCGATGATTTGTCTAATAAAGCCTTCTCACGATTCAATAGGTACTGAATTTTTCTCCGCAAATTTTAAAGTTTGTTGAACTATATAATCTGGAGTAATCAATCCAATATTCAAAGCTGGGGTTAAAACACTATGAAATACAAACGGTGTTCTTTCGGTAATAGCATCCTCATAAGGACCAAAGTTTTTAAATTTTAATTCCAAAAAGTTTTTAAACCAAGCGCGCGCCTCGGAGTGTGTTGTCGGGTAAATAAAATAATCAGAATTTCCATAGTGATCACCGAAATTTTTATCTACATATTTTTTGGCTTCTAAAACATATTTGTTTTTATTTTGCTTCGGTGATTCAGGAACGGAAACTTCTTTTGGTAATTTCTTTCTATTTTCCGCATCGAATGACCACTTCCCTCCTTTTGGTTTTAAATTTTTATCAACTAAAATATTCATTCGTTTTCTTTGCCATTGATAAAACGAATTCATCAGCAAACTTTTTTCATTTTTGATTTTTGGTAAAAAGTATTCATCTAATTCTGATTGTTTAGTTAAAAAGAGTGGGGTTTCTGTCACGATGAATTTTATTTTTAATTTTTCCAGGGACTTTGTAACTTTTTTAGTTAACCAATCATCAACGAAATCATAAAAATAAACGATGTCGATATTTTTTAGGAAATTTGAAATCTCTTCTGATTTTTTGATTTGTTTACTTTCAATATAATTAACCTCATAACCCTTTTGTTCTAAAAACTCTTTATAAAATTTCATACTAGCACGATGTAATAAAATTTTTTGTTGATGAAATTTATATTGTGTAAAAAAAAGTGGATCTTCAATTAAAAATATTTCTCGGTCTTTCTTTAAAAGATCATTTTTTTCAAAAAGTTGATGTGGGTATATTAAAATAGCTTCTTTTTTATTTTTTTTAGATTGAATCATAGTTTTTTTCATTTGTTTAATAATAACATTATTAAACTTTATAAATAAGACACTCGGGTCACTCCGATACTAAATTTTCACTGCGGGCACCGAACGACTCGAACCACGTGAGTCGCCCATTGATCATATTTACCTCTATTTTAATCCATAAAATCGTAAAAATCTGCTTGACAATCGAATATAATCGTATACAATAGTATGTATTGAATTATGAAAAACCGATTCGAAAAAAGAATACATCTAACCACAGAAATGCTTCAAAAAATTGCTCAAATTGATGAGTATAAAGGTCTTTGGCGTGGAAGTGAAAAAATGAGTCCACACGTTTTGAATCAATTAAAGACGTCTGTGATTATTACCTCAACAGGTTCATCAACGAGAATCGAGGGATCTCAAATGAGCGACAAAGAAGTCGCTCGTCTTATTCGTGGATTAAAAACAAAACCACCAAAAGGTCGTGACGCCGAAGAAGTTGCAGGCTATGCTGATTTACTTGGAAGAATTTTTGATAATTATAAAACTCTTAAGTTAACAGAAGGGCAAATTTTACAATTTCATGAAATTCTCCTACACTTCTCAACTAAAGATAAAT
>CAZRAX010000024.1:0-8926 GCA_964598245.1 uncultured Candidatus Saccharibacteria bacterium
TGTGTACTCGTAACCACCGTCGTTTTGTGCGTACTCGTAGCCTCCGTCATTGTATATGTACTCGTAACCACCGTCGTTTTGTGCGTACTCGTAGCCTCCGTCATTGTATGTGTACTCGTAACCACCGTCGTTTTGTGCGTACTCGTAACCACCGTCATTGTATGTGTACTCGTAACCACCGTCGTTTTGTGCGTACTCGTAGCCACCGTCATTGTATGTGTACTCGTAACCACCGTCGTTATAATAATACTGCGCATCAACAGTAAAAGGCACAACGATCATAGAGATAAAAACAACCGCTGAAATAAATTTAGTCATATTTTTTTGATTAACAAATTTAATCTTTTTCATAATCACTATATTATATATTACTTTTTTAAAATAGTCAAGTACATAATCAATCCTCTTTTATGGACTCACAAATAGAGCTCTTTTAGTGTTTTAAACCTTTTTATCAAAAACAGCCTCAACTACCCACCGGTCTTGTTTTCTACCAAAAGTATCACAAGTAGAAATAGTCAGCTTTCTTTTTGAAGAATCAAATGTAACCAAAGCATTATTTTCATCAACTAAATTAACAGATGAGACCTTGTAGAGATAAGTTTCTCCATTAGCAATAATTTTAATTTCATCTCCAGTTTGTAATTTATTTAAATTATTAAAAGTTTTATAAGCTTCATTTTGAACAATTTGCCAATTAGTACTATGTCCAAAAATAAACATATTACCTCTCTCAATAGAACCAGACCCTGGGTAATGAACTGCTCCCGATTGTAAAGCTTGATCCAAAATATCAACATCAGGATTTTGTGGTTGATTAATTATTGAATTAACATCAATTTTATCAATAATAATTTGGTTTGGTCTTGTATATCGTTCTGATGAAATATCAATAATTTGATTTTCATTTTCAACAAAAGGAATTTGGGGGGTTATAGTAAAAAATTTTGGAGATAACCCAAGAATAGATAAAGCAACGATTGTTAAAATAAAAATAACAATCGCAAAAACAAATGAATAAATTATTGATTTTATATCTAACTTATTTTTCATCTTTAAAATAATACTACTTTTTTAGTAATTTGTCAATTAAAATCACCTAAATTAGCTCGACTTTTTATAATTTTAGGTTAAAATGTTGTTTATTGCGTAGGTGGCAGAGCGGTCAAATGCAGCGGACTGTAAATCCGCCGGGCTAAGCCCTACGGGGGTTCAAATCCCTCCCTGCGCACACAAAATCCATTTGCAATGCAGTCAAATGCAGTGGACTGTCTTTATAAATATTGCCGCCGGGCTAAGCCCCTACTTCTTCTCTTAAAGCACTTTCTTCACTATAGATATTATTCTTTCCTTTTTTACTCAGAACTTCAAATACAAAATCACCTTTTTTTAATTCAATTTTAATAACTTGCCCATTAGAAACCTGCTTCTTGATAATCAATTGTGCTAGTGGATCAAGAATTTTTGTTTGAATTAATCTTTTAATTGGTCTAGCCCCATAATGCGGGTCGTAGCCTTTTTCGGCAAGATAATTCAAAACCGAAGATGAAACTGTAATGTTTATGTTTTTATTATCAAGTCTTTTTTTAACTTCATCAATCTGAATACCGACAATTTTTTTAATCGCTTTTTTACTCAAAATATCAAAAACTACAATATCATCTAATCTGTTCAAAAATTCTGGGCGAAAATGCTCTTTGAGTGATTTTTCAACTTTTATTTTTGCTTCATCATATTGATTTTCGGTATCATTTTTATCAACAAAACCAATTTTTTCCATTTTATCTATGTGTTCTGCACCAATATTTGAAGTTAAAATAATTACAGAATTTTTAAAGTTAACAATTCTACCCTTGTTATCAGTTAAACGACCATTATCTAAAACCTGCAACAGAATATTAAAAACCTCTGGGTGAGCCTTTTCTATTTCATCAAAAAGAATAATTGAATAAGGTTTATGCCTAATGGTTTCTGTTAAGGATCCAGATTCATCATGACCAACATATCCAGGAGGTGCACCAATTAATTTTGAAACTGAATGCTTTTCCATAAATTCCGACATATCAACTCTAACCAATGCTTTTTCATCATTAAACATGAATTCTGCAAGAGTTTTTGTTAACTCTGTTTTCCCAACACCAGTAGGCCCCAAGAAAATGAAAGATCCAATTGGACGATTAGGATCGGCAACACCAGCCCGAGACCTACGAATTGTGTTAGCAATTTTTTTGATTGCTTCTTTTTGCCCAACAATTTTCTTTTGAAGCTCTAATTCCATTCTTGATAGTTTGTCTGCTTCTTCTTCTAACATTTTAGAAACAGGAATACCCGTCCAGCGAGATACAACTGCTGCGATATCTTCTTCAGCAATTTCTTCTTTTAAAATTTGACGAGAACTTTGTAGTTTTTTTAAACGACGCTCTTTTGATTTTAAATCTTTTTCTAGATTTGGAATAATTCCATAACGAATCTCGGCGGCTTTTGCTAAATCAGAAATTGATTCTGCAGCTTCAGCATCTAATCTTGATTTTTCTAGGTCTGCTTTTAAATTTTTGATATCAATAATAGTTTCTTTTTCATTCTTCCACTTCAGTTCAAGTTCTTTAATACCTTCTTTTAGATCAGCAATTTCTTTTTCAACTTTTTTTAATCTATCATTAGTTTTTTTATTTTTCTTTGGTTCTGAATTCAAAGCTTCTTTTTCAATTTCCAATCTCATGATTTTTCTACGAGTATTCTCTAATTCTGGAGGCATATTTTCAAGAGAAATTTTCAAACTAGAAGCTGATTCATCAATCAAATCTACTGCCTTATCTGGCAAAAAACGATCTGAAATATAACGACTGGATAATTCTACCGAAGCAACAATAGCGTCATCAGAAATACGAACACCGTGATAAAGTTCATATTTTTCCTTTAGACCACGCATAATAGCAATAGCATCTTCAATTGATGGCTCCGAGACCAATACTGGCTGGAAACGACGAGTTAGGGCTCCGTCTTTTTCAATATATTTTTGATATTCTTTTAGGGTTGTGGCTCCAATTGCTTTAAGGTCACCACGAGCTAAAGCAGGCTTTAACATATTTGAAGCATCCAATGAACCCTCGGCTGCACCTGCACCTGCTAGTGTATGAATTTCATCAATAAATAAAATAATTTTACCTTCGGCTTGAGTAACTTCTTTAATAATTTTTTTAAGTCTATCTTCAAATTCACCACGATACTTTGTTCCCGCCACCAAAGAACCCAAATCCAAAGAAACTAATTCTTTATCTTTTAATGATTCTGGAATATCCCCCTGTGCAATCCTATTAGCCAATCCCTCAATAATTGCAGTTTTACCGACACCAGGTTCTCCAATCATGATCGGATTATTTTTTGTTCGTCTTGATAGTATCTGAACAACACGATTTATTTCTTGATCTCTACCGATAACTGGATCTAATTTATTATTTTTTGCTTTTTCAGTTAAACTAACAGTGTATTTTTTAATTGATTTGTAGCTTTTTGGTATTTCATTACCACTTTTAATATCTTTTTTAAGTTCTTCAAGAATTTTTACAACTTCTTTTTTCCCAACTCTAAAAGTTTCTAAAATTTCTTGAGCAGGACTTTTGACATCAAAAATTGCTAAAAATAAATGTTCTGTTGAAACAAATTCATCTTTTAAATTAGCAGCTACTCTCGTTGAATGTTCAATGATTTGTGCTAGCTCTGGTGCAAGATACATTTGGAAAGAAGGAGTTAGCGTTTCTTTATTTTCTGGACCCTCAATCATATCTAATAAATTTTCAACCATCAAAACAGAGTCAACGGACATTTTATCCAAAATTGAAATAACCATGCTTTCATCTTGCATAACTAGTGCAGTCAAAAGATGGACAGAATTAACATGATTTTGTCCTCTTTCAACAGCAAGTTCGTGAGCATGTTTTATTGCTTCTCTTGCTTTTGATGTGAAGTTTTTGAAAGGTGGTACCATAATGTTTATATTATATAAAATAAAAATTAAAAAATGTAAAGTTTTTATTTTTTACTCTGCAATTTGATTTGTAGTACTTAAAAAAGTACTGATGACAGAAGACGGAGTAAAAGAAGTCGAATCAATCACCAAACTGTTTTTAAATCCAACTAACTCTCCTTTTAGATTAAGTAGCATGGCTCCTTTAACAATTTTACTTGGATCAACAGAAGTATCAATAACTGAAAATTCTTCTTGTGGAATTGTTTCTGCATTTACGTCTTGTTCATTAAGTTCAATATTTTGGGATTCAATTGAAGTTACAATTCCTGTTGTAACAATATTTGAATTTTGACCAGACAAGGCGATTACCGATTGACCTAATTTTAATTTTTGAGAATTGCCAATGGTAACCTGACCAAAAGCAGGTGTAGATGTACTTTGTTCAGGGATAGCTAAAATTGAAAAACTTTGACCAAAATTTTTAAAATTTAAATCAACTTTTGTTGAGTCTGGATAAACAGCAATATATTCTAAATCTTGATCTAATCCAACAGATGAAGTTAAGATATCTCCTGTGTTTGAAATCACCATCCCCAAACTAACAAAATTTTCTAAATCCCCATTTTTTTGGAAAATTCTAACTAAACTTTGAGAATTTTTTTCAACCGCCTCAACGGTTAAGTCTTCTTCTTTTACAACAACTGTTTCAATAATTTTTTCTTGTGGTTCATTTGTTTTTTCATCAATCTCGACGACTCTTTCAACAGTTCTTTCCACAACACGGTTGATTGTTTGTGTTACAGGTTCGGGGGCCTGTTCTAAAAGAGACACAGTTGTAATACCTGTTGCAATTGAAGTTACAAAGCTAACCAGTAAGGTTAGTAAAATTATTTGTTGTGTGTTTAAATCATTCATTTAATTTTATGATTTCTTTTATGACTCCCCTTATTTTTATAAATAATATTGTACACTATTTAATAACTTTTGCCAAAAATTGAATTGTTCTATCAATATCTTTTCTAACTGTATCTTTCCCCATACTAAATCGTAATGATGACTTTGCACATTCTGGATTAATTGATTCAACAACGTATGAGCTTGAGAGTTCTGTTAAATTCCTGCAAGCTGTCATCGAGGCACAAGCTACTCCCATTTCATCCAACTGAATTACAGTAAATTCTGCATTTAAATTTGGAATACAAATATTTATATTGTTAGGAAGTCTTTTTTTTATAGAACCGTTTATGGTTGCCTGCGGAATTTTTTCTCTAATTTCTTCAAAAAAATAATTTTGCAACTTTTGTAATCTTTTTGATTCTTTATCTTTATTTTGAAATGCTTTTTCTAAAGCAACTTGAAATCCGACAATTAATGGTAAATTTTCTGTTCCCGCTCGCAAACCAAATTCTTGACCACCACCAAAAGAAATTTTTTCCAAATTAATATAATCTTTTCTAATCAAGCAACCAACTCCTTTTGGGCCATAAATTTTTGAACCATCTAGACTCATTAAATCAACCCCAAGTTGATCAACATTAATATCTAAATAATTTGGCGCCTGACTAGCATCAGTATGAACAAAGGGATAATCTTTTTTAGAAAGGCCATTTTCTTTTTTATACTTTGAAACTTTTCTTGAAATATCTCTAATTGGTAAAATTGTTCCAACTTCGTTATTGGCTAGCATCACCGAAATTAAAACCGTATTGTCTTTAATTTCATTAATAATTTCTCCTGAATTAATTAGCCCCTTTTCATTTGCTTTTAAATAAGTGACTTCTATATCATTTTTTTCTAAATAATTACAAACTTCTAAGACAGCGACATGTTCTATGTTGGTTGTAATAATATGTGGTTTCGAAATTTTATTTTTTTTAGCAAAATTAACCAAGCCTAAAATAGCTAAATTATTACTCTCCGTTCCACCACCCGTAAAAATAATTTCATTATCTTTAACCTGAACCAATCTGGCAACTTTTTTTCTAGACTCTTCTAAAACTTTTTTATTTTTTAAACCCTCCTGATGAATTGATTGACAATTAGCAAAAGAGCTCGAAAAATATTTTTTCATTTCCTTTAAAACATCTTGATCAACTGGTGTTGTTGATGCGTAATCTAGAAAAATTCTTTTATTAATTTTGTTAAACATGATTATAGTTATATAATACTCTTTGTATGAATCAAATAATATTTTTTATCGAAAATTCTCAAAACCTATTTTATATTTTATTGGTCTTAATAATGTTAATAATTATACTACTAATTTTAATTATTAGACTCTCTATAAAAACAAAAAAATTATTACGTGGCAAGAATGCAAAAAGCTTAGAAGATTCCTTTATTAAAACTCAAGATGATTTAAACAATCTACAAAGATCTGAAAATGAAATAAAAAAATACTTGAAAAGTGTAGAGAAAAGATTAAAAACTAGTTTGAGAGGTTTTGACAGTGTTGATTTTGATGCTTTCAGTGGAATGGCCTCTGGTGGAAAAAGTTTTGCTACTGCTTTTATTAATGAAAATGGTGATGGAATAATTTTATCTTGTCTAAATGCAAGAGATCATATTAGAATCTTTTCTAAAAAAATAAAGAACTTTCAATCAGAAATAAAATTATCTGACGAAGAACAGTCCGCATTGACAAAAGCCAAAGAATCATGCAGTCTATAAAAATACTTAAAAATCTTTACTATGCAAGAAAAAACCAAAGAAAATTTGATAGAAAGGCCACCCGTTGTGGTAATTATGGGTCATATTGATCATGGTAAATCAACTCTTTTAGATTACATTAGAAAAAGTAACATTGTTTCTGGAGAAGCTGGTGGAATTACTCAACATTTAGGAGCATACGAAGTAGAACATCAATCAGAGAATGGTGACATCAAAAGAATTACTTTTCTTGATACACCTGGACATGAAGCCTTTTGCGGAGTCAGAAATAGAGGTGCCAAGGTTGCTGATGTAGGTATTTTAATTGTTTCTGCCGAGGATGGTGTCAAGCCACAAACTCTTGAAGCATATGAATGTATTAAAAAAGACAAACTTCCTTTTGTTATAGCTATCAATAAAATTGATTTACCAAATTCTAATATTGAAAATACAAAAAATAATTTAATCGAAAATGAAATTTATTTAGAAGGTCATGGTGGTGATATCCCTTGTGCAGAAATTTCTGCCAAAGATGGAACTGGTATTAATGATCTACTTGATTTAGTTTTAATTATTTCGGAAGTAGAAGAATTAAAAGCTAATAAAAACAACAAAGCATCTGGTTTTGTTATTGAATCACATAAAGATAAAAATAAAGGAATTACTTCAACTCTAGTAATTAAAGATGGCACACTTAATCAAGGACAATTTGTTGTTTGTGGTGATGCTTGGGCTCCAATCAGAATTTACGAAGATTATAAAGGAGAGGCAATCAAAACAGCTTACTTTTCTACCCCAGTTAAAGTTTCCGGTTGGAGTAATTTCCCAGATGTTGGAGAGTTATTTGAAACTGTTGATTCAAAAAAAGAGGCAGAAAAATATTGTGATGAACATAATCAGATGATTAAAAACTACAATCAACTTTTTTCAAGTGAAGAAGATGAATTCATTATCCCCTTAATTATCAAAGCAGACACTCATGGATCAATTGAAGCAATTGAACATGAAATTAAAAAAATTGAAACTAAAAATTCAAAAGTTAAAATTGTTATAACAGAAACAGGAAATATTACCGAGAAAGATATTAAAATTGCCAGTAGCCATGAAAATACTTTAGTTATTGGTTTTGGGATTGATATTGATAAACAAGCAGAAATAATGAGGGAAAGACTAGCTGTTGAGGTTGCAACTTTTAATATCATATATGAATTAACTAATTGGATAAAAGAAACTATTGAAAAAATTAGACCGAGGATTGACGTTGAAGAGACCAAGGGTAAAGCAAAAATTTTGAAAAACTTTAGTCAAACTAAATCTGTTCAGGTTTTAGGTGGTAGAGTTGAAGAAGGTTCAATTATTATTGGAAAAGATGTTAAAATTTTAAGAAGGGATGAAGAAATTGGAAGAGGAAAAATCAAAGAGCTTCAACAACAAAAAGCAAAAACAAGCGAAGTAAAAGAAGAAAATGAATTTGGTTTATCACTTGAAACAAAAATTGAAGTAGTCCCCGGAGATTATATTGAAACTTTTGAAGTTGTTAAAAAATAAAAAATAATGCAAGAAAATTCTTACCGAAAAGAAAAGATTATTGATATCATTCACAAAAGTGCTTCTGATTTTATTCAAAGAGAATCAAATAAAGATTCAATGATAACCGTCACCAGAATAGAATTGTCATCTGATTTAAAAAAAGCTATAGTTCTTGTGACAGTTTTTCCTGAACACAAAGAAGAAGCCGGAATTGACTTTTTAAAAAGAAACCGAAGCGAGTTCAGAGATTTTGTTAACAAAAAAACAAAAATTGGACAATTACCTTGGTTTGATTTTGAAATTGATAACGGCGAGAAATCTCGTCAAAAAATTGATAAGATAATATAGATATAGGCGTGGTGGCGAAGTGGTAACGCTGCGGTCTGCAAAACCGCCATGCGCGGGTTCGATTCCCGCCCACGCCTCAATTTTGTTTCAATTAGGTAGAAGTAGGTAGAAGCAAAATTAAATGGTTTTTGTTATAATCATTTTTAATAATTTAATATTTGCCCGGGTGATGGAATTGGTATACATAGTCGACTTAAAATCGGCGGCCGAATGGCATGCGGGTTCAACTCCCGCCCCGGGCACAGCAAATTTTCGTCAAAAATTTCTATGCGAATTTTTGTCATAACCCGCCCATAGCTCAGCTGGTAGAGCAGTCGCCTCTTAAGCGAACGGTCGCAGGTTCGAGTCCTGCTGGGCGGACATTAAAATAAAGAGCCAGCTCGGAACGAGTCGGTGATTTTATTTTAAGTACTGACCACAGGACGAGAAAGA
>CAZRAX010000025.1:0-8750 GCA_964598245.1 uncultured Candidatus Saccharibacteria bacterium
TGTCAATGCGGAGAGGGAGGGATTCGAACCCTCGATGCCATTCCTGACATTCCGGTTTTCAAGACCGGTGCATTCAACCACTCTGCCACCTCTCCAAACATTTGAGGGATTTATACCCCGCCCCTCATTTTTTATTGTGGCGGAAATTTTAATTTAAAAAGTAACTTATTTGGTATTTTAGCAAAAAACTTAAGCCAAATCATCCTATCAAAAAACTATTCTATTGCAAAGAAAAAAGCTGGCCTCAATAAGCCAGCTTGAAATTTTTATTTAATGAACGGTTCCCCTTTTTTTCTGGGCTTTAATTTTTGCCTTGGGAGGATTCTCATCAAACCATGGGACAATTTTTGCCCCGATTGAATCTCTCAAATAAGTTTTGAACTTCAAGCCAAATTTTTGTTGATGAATTCTTAGGTTACGAATTGCCTCCCAAGAAGGCATTTCTATCAAGTTTTTTTTGACAACCTGACCGTTGATTTCAACTTTTACATCTTGTTGAAAAGCAGTATTGAAATCAAAATTCTCAATATTATCTGCACGACAACAAAAGCTATAAGTTGACTCGTTGATATCTCCAATGAACCAGACTCTATCCGGGTGTGACATTATGTTTCCTTTCTTTTTTTATTTTGTACTTTGGGGTTCAACATGAAACAATAAACTTTTTTTGATAAAAGTAAAGTGTTAAAATAAACACAATGACTTTAGGTATTTTAATAATAAAAACATTTGCTGTAATTATCGGTTTTAGTTCTGCACTCATTAACGATATTTTGAATTTTAAATTTCTTAAAGATTTTAAAATAGATCCTCAAGAAAATCGTGTTTTCTATTTGCTAGCCGGAATTAATTTAATTTCTGCTTTAGTAATCGCTTCAACCTTTATTTTTTCAATATTTTATGAAATAAAAATTATAGACCAAGAAACCTTATTGGTTGGGGCAATCATTTTAAGCATTGTTGTTTTTAGTGAAATTATTTTTAGAAGAATTATTATGCCAACCCTCACCAATTACAGAATTAAAAAAAGGATTATAGAAGTAGATAAAATTATTTTTTTAAGAAATCTTGCTTTTATTTTAAATGGATTTTCTTTAGCTGCTTGGACTCTCCTTTTATTAATTTTCCAATTTAATATTTTAAGTGGTTAGACAATATAATATAAATATAAGATAATAATAATATGAATAGAGATAAAATAATTTGGGAAACACTAGACCACATAAAACAAAAGAAAAGTTCTGATTGGTTTTGGATTGTTGGTATCATTGCTATTTCTATGGCTGTTATCTCAATCTTTTTAAATAATCTTTTGCTTGCTTTGTTAATTTTGTTGGGAACCTTTGCTATTTTTATGTCAATTAATAATGCTCCTAGAATAGAAGTTTTTGAATTAAATAAAAGAGGGGTCAGAATCGGCGAAGAACTTTACCCTTATAAAACATTAAAATCTTTTTATGTTATTGATGAGGATGGTTATGAGAGAGATCGGATTTTGATTAAATCAAAAAGAATTTTTATGCCAATTATTGTTATGCCACTTGGTAATGAGGTGACCATTGATGAGGTTCATGATTTTTTAGTTGATCACTTAGAAGAAGAGGAGATGCATGAACCACTTACCTATTACATAATGGATCTACTTGGTTTTTAGATTTTGTTGTTTCTACCTCTTTGTTTTATGTGCTCCTGTCAGGAATCGAACCTGAATCGCAAGTTCCGCAAACTTGTATTCTATCCGTTGAAATACAGGAGCAAGTGAGAAAACTACTTTGCTGACTTAGCTTTTTTAATTCTAGCAGATAAACGAGATTTTTTTCTATCAGCAGTATTTTTTTTAATAGTATTCATCTTTGCTGCTTTATCAAGCGCCTTGTATGCTTGACTTAATTTTTTTTGAGCATCATCAATTTTATTAGCTTTTAATAGGATTTCGATTTCTTTAATAATAGTTTTTATTGCTCTTTTTCGACGCAAATTAAAGACCGCCTTGGTTTTGCTGGCTCTGATTTCTTTTTTGGCTGATTTTGTAATTGCCATAATTGAAAAGACTTTATCAAAAGACTTAATAAAAAGCAATAGAAAAACAAAATTAACAACTGCAAGCTCTAAGAGAATTTGATATGATTGAATCAAGATGATTGCATATTTGGAAGGAAAAGTATTAGAAAAAGATTTAGAGTCTATTATTCTAAATGTTAATGGAATTGGTTATTTGATTTATGTTACACCAGAGCTAATCCAACAAGCTCAAGAAACAGAAGTTCTATCTATTTGGACTTATTTAGCGGTCCGCGAAAATGCTCTTGACTTATATGGATTTAAAACAAAAAAAGATATTTCTATTTTCAAATTATTATTAAGTATTTCTGGTGTTGGTCCCAAATCTGCAATTTCTATTTTAAGTGCAACTTCTGTCGAAACCTTGGTTTCTGGAATTAGATCAAACGATCCAGCCTATCTTTCCAAAATGTCTGGTATCAGCAAAAAAATGTCTGAAAAAATCGTTCTCAATTTAAAAGACAAATTAGGTGTAGAACAATTTGGTGAAAAAACAGAAAATGATTCAGGAAATCAAAATGTTGTAGCTATTGATGCTTTGGTTGCATTGGGGTACACCGAGAGAGATTCTCGAGAAGCTGTTGCTAAAATAAAAGATCTAAAAGATCCAGAATCAGTTATTAAACAAGCCTTAAAGATATTAGGAAAATAATATGCAAAAAATATTAAACCAAATTAAAAAAATTATACCAAAAAAATTATTTGAGAAAGCTCAACCAATTTATCACTATTCTCTCGCACTTTTTGGAGCAATCATATATCATTTCCCTGCTAAAAAATTATATATTGTTGGAATAACTGGAACCAAGGGCAAATCAACAACTGTTGAAATTTTGAATTCAATTTTTGAAGCAAATGGTTATCAAACAGCACTATCAAATACAATTCGTTTTAAAATTATTGACCAATCAAAACCAAACAAATATAAAATGTCGATGCCGGGTAGATTTTTTATGCAAAAATTTCTTCATGATGCAGTTAAGGCAGGCTGTAGCCACGCAGTTGTTGAAATTACTTCTGAGGGTTCAAAACAATTCCGTCATAAATTTATTGATCTTGATGCTTTTATTTTTACTAATCTTTCTCCAGAGCATATCGAGGCACACGGTTCATACGAAAAATATCGCCAAGCTAAATTAAATATTGCCGATAATTTAAAAAACAAAGAAAATACAATTTTAGTCGCTAATGGTGATGACGATGAAAGTGATTTGTTTTTAGAAAAAAAAGCAGATAAAAAAATTACCTATTCTTTATCAGACGCAAAACCTTTTAGCTTATCCAATGGAATTGAGATGCGTTTTGATAAAACAACTTTTTATTCAAAACTTGAAGGAGAATTCAATGTTTATAATATTTTAGCTGCGGCAACTTTAGCCAATCAACTAGGAATCTCTCATGAAACAATTAAAAAGGGAGTTGAAAATTTAACTGAAATAAGAGGTCGTGTTCAAAAAGTTGATTTGGGACAAGAATTTCAAGTTGTTGTTGACTATGCTCATACTCCAGATTCTTTGGAAAAACTTTACAAAGCCTTCCCTAATAAAAAAAGAGTTTGTGTTTTAGGAAATACTGGTGGTGGTCGTGACACATGGAAAAGGCCGGTTATGGCCCAAGTTGCTGAAAAATATTGTTCAGAAATAATTTTAACTAATGAAGACCCCTATGATGAAGATCCAGAAAAAATTGTAGGTGAAATGGAAGGAGCTCTGAAAAAAAAGAAGGCTCATATTATTATGGATAGAAGACTAGCAATTAAAAAATCTTTGGAAATTGCAAAAGAAATCGGTAGCAAAGCAGTTGTCTTGATTAGTGGCAAAGGAACTGATCCATATATTATGGAAGCTAATGACAAAAAAACTCCTTGGTCTGATTTTGAAGTAACCAAAGAAGAACTTCAAAAAATTATTAATTAAAAGATTCTTTAATTGCTAAAAATGTTTGGTAAGCAGATTTTTCTAAAGATTCTTCTCTTTCTTCTTCATTATAAAATTGTGGCTCATAAATATATCCGTACTCGACTAAAACAGACGGTGTTTTTTCAAGGGTTTTATTTGAGCCAACAGCAATTAATTCTGAATTTTCAATAATAATATCTTTTTCAATCGGCAGATTACTTGGCTGAAAGAAAACAGACAAATTCTCTTCAATTTTCTCTGCAACCTCTTTACTAATTTGGTGTCCAACCAAATTTTCAGAAGGAATATAAATTGAATAACCATTATACTTACCAATAATTGAACGATCTTTTCTTGGATAATCATTAAAATGAATATGTAAAACCAAATCTATTTCATTTTCATTAATCCAGTGGTTAATACCATATAACTTGAAAGCAATATCTTTTGAAACATTTTTATGTTCAACAACAATAACTGGTTCGTATTCTCCCGCTAAAATTAATTTCTCAGTTTGTTCTTTGTGTTGGTTAATAAATTCATAAATTTCTTCTCTTTTTTGATTAAAAAAACTAACAAAATCATTGGTATAACCATTTTCATCTCTAGTAACAAACACTTCAAAAGAATCCTCTTGTTTCAAAAGATTGTATAAAATCTGAGCCAATTCTAAATTAATTTTTTCTTCTTTTAAATCTTTAAACTCTGCACCATAATCAACTGGATCATGCCCTGGAACAATTAAAATTCTCTTTTTAGGAATCTCTTTTTGCTCTATAACAATTTCTTTTTCAAGAGCCTGTTCTATGATAGTATCTGAGGCGTCGGATGTTTTTGTTGACCACAGAAAATAAGCCGTTGAGGCCAATAAAACAGACAATATTAAACATGTTGTGGGAACCCACTTATCCATACAATTTAAAATTCTAACATAAATTCAAAATGCCGGAACTACCCGAGGTAACAACTACAGCCAAAAAACTAAACCAGATTCTACCTAATCTGAAAATTGTTTACGTTTGGACTAATTATAAAAGTCCTTATTACAAAGGAAAAGAAAATATTAAAGATCCAAAATATTTTAAAAAATTCAAAAACGAGGTCGTCGGTCAAAATATTAATTCCGTTAAAAGAATTGGAAAAAATATATTGATTAATATTAGTGGGCCAAAAACTATTTTAATTCATATGAAAATGACTGGACACCTACTTTATGGTAAGTACCGCAAAGGCAAAGTTTTAGAAATGGTTAATGGAGAAAAGAAAAAAGTTTTTGGCTGGATTGCTAATCAAGATGGTCCCCTACAAGATAAATTTAATGGCTATATTCGTTTGGTTTTTGAATTATCAAATGGAAAATTTTTAGTATTGTCAGACGCTCGGCGTTTTGCCAAAGTTTGTCTGATTCCCGATGGCAAAACAACTTTTTTTAAAGATTTAAAAAAACTCGGTCCCGATCCAACAACCAAAAAATTTAATTTCTATTTATTTAAGAAAATTTTAGAAAAAAAACCAAATGGTAGAATTAAAAGTGTTTTAATGGACCAAGAATTGATTGCTGGAATTGGTAATATTTATTCTGATGAAGCGTTGTGGTTAAGTGGAATTCATCCAGAAGAAAAACCAAAAAAAATATCTGATGTTCAAATTAAAATATTATTAAAAAATATTAAAAAAGTTTTAAAGAAAGGAATTAATTTTGGTGGTGACTCAACTTCTGATTATAGACAACCCGACGGCAGACCAGGAAATTTCCAACATCACCACAGAGTTTATCGAAAAAAGGGTGAGAAATGTTCACGAAAGGGTTGTGTCGGCGTTATTAAAAGAAAAGTTGTTGGTGGTAGAAGTGCTCATTTTTGTAATGAACATCAAAAAAGGATTGGGGTTAAAAAATTTAAAGATAAAACAGAAAATTACTTATCAAATAATTGATAGAGTAAAATTCCAGTAGCAACCGAAACATTTAATGATTCTTTAATGCCCCCCATCGGAATTTCAATAACTAAATCACTTTGATCTAAAATCTTTTTCTCAATCCCCTCTGTTTCACTGCCAACAATTATCACCGTTTTATCACCCAACAAATATTTTGCTTTTTTATAATCAATTGATTTTTGATTTTGTTCTAAAGAAATAATTTTATATTTTTTTTGTTTAAGTTCTTTTAAAAGTTCGGGGAGATTAGTAAATTGTTCCCAATCAATGTTTTTTTCTGACCCAAGAGAAGCTTTTTTAAAATCATTTCTAATTCGACCAAAGCGATCAATTGGGGTAGGCGTATATCCAGAAAGGTAAACCTTATTTAATCCTACAGCATCAGCAGTACGAAAAATTGCTCCCACATTTATGACACTTCTGATGTTGTGCAATATTAATATTTTCTCAGACATTTTGTTTTTGTTATACTACACCTATGTTAAGTATTTTTCCAGAACTTTTAGCTTTCTCATTTTTGGGAGTTTTTCTTGTGCGAGCTGTTGTTGGATTAGCCGTATTTTTCTTGGCAATCAAAATTACATTTATTCATCGGAAAAAAATTGCCAAAAAACTAGAGGGAAAAATTCCTGCGGCAAATTTTTTTGTTTGGATGATTGGTTTAGTTGGTTTGATTGCTGGTAATTTTATGATTATCGGATTTTTAACACAGATTTCTGCTTTAGTTTGTGCTTATTTTTTATTTAACATTTCATTTATAGAAAGAGACCAAAAAAGAATTTTGGACCAAAGTAAATTATTCTATTTAACAATGGCTTTTATTTCTTTAAGTTTTTTATTTTTAGGTCCAGGAGCTTTTTCAATTGATTTGCCTTTGTAGAAAAATTATTCCTCTTTGGTCTCTGTTTTTTCTATTCTTTCAACAAAACCAGTATCATCTTTATCAACAGAATTTATTTTATAAAAACCAAGAAAAAGGAAGGATATAGATGCAAAAAAGAAGATTGTTGTAAAAATTTGAAGAGCATATTTGGTAACTTTAATATCCAATGGGGTTTTATCATAAACCCACCCCTCTAGTCCCTTTTCTGGAATCTTTTCAAATGAAGGTCTTTTTTTATAAACAGGAACATCTTCTTCAAAAATAACTTGTGACATTAACTCTATTATACTAATAAATGTTGTAGTGTATAGGTTGTTAGATGATATTTTTTGATTATGATTTGTAAAAATTATAAATTTTTAGTATAGTCTGCTTTATAAATTAACCGCCCATAGCTCAGCTGGTAGAGCACCTGCCTTTTAAGCAGAGGGTCGCAGGTTCGAGTCCTGCTGGGCGGACATTAAAATAAACTTTTCTAAAGCCAAATTTAGATCAAGACCTCGGCGACGAGACAAATGAAGAATATTAATTAAATCATTAGCCATTTTCTCAATTTCTAAATCAGAATATTTTTTAGAAAAAGATTTTGCTTTATTATAAACAAAGGGTGCTAACCCTGTTTCTGACTGTTTGCTAGTTTTTTTTACAATCAAAATATTTTTAACTTGCCACCAAAAAATTCCATGGATTTCTTCTGGACGAAGTTTTTTAATTTTTTCCTGATATAATAACCACAGTTTTTGAACATCTTTATTCCCCAAAGCATCAGCTAAATCAAAAATATTATCTTTCTTTACTTTTGATTCTTTCTTTTCAAAATGTTGGATTTTTTCTGCAGACTTTTCTAATTTGTTTAAAATTAACTTATTAAGTTTTTCTTCAACAATAATAAAAATATTCGGAGATTCAGATATTTCTTTAATTCTTTTTTCTAAATTGTCAGAAAAAATTTTATCAGAAAAAATTTTTTTTAAATAAATAATTTGCTTGCCAGTAAAAAGAGATTGCCCACCAATCAATTCGTCAAGGTGGTATTTTTCAAAATTTTCTGAATCAACCTTAACAAAATTAGAATCAGAATTTTTTTTAATCAAAGAACCAATCAAAGAGTTAGCTTTTTCAAAAGTTTTATTTGGGTCTCCATAAATCAAATAAATCATTGGATTTTTATTATATAAAAAAAAGAGGCTTACGTCACACAAGCTGACGTAAGCCCCGCTCGATTTCACTCGAGCTTGATAATACAAACTCTCTAACTTGGAGGAGGTGAACGAGTTTGCACTTTTCTCGTGTGGTAGAAAGGTGAACCACACGAAAATCTAAATCCACACCGAATCATATACTAATAATTTTTTTTGTCAACCTCTAAAAATTTGTTTCTATAAATCTAACCAGCTATTCCCAATTGAAAAATCAGTTGCCATTATTACACCCTTTGTTTTTTCTTTTGATAAAACAGACCCCATAACAGACATTATTTTAGGTCCATGTTTTTGGGCCAAGCTCTTGGGAGCTTCATAAATAACTTCATCATGAATCTGTAAGATTAGTTTAATTTTTTTATCTAATTTATTTTTTTTCAAATAATCGTCAACCTTAATCATCGCTAACTTGATCAAATCAGCACTCGTTCCCTGAATTGGAGCATTAATTGCCATCCTTTCTGCGGCAGCACGAATAAAAGGTAATTTAGAATTAAAACCTTCAAAATAACGGCGGCGGCCAAAAAGAGTTTTAGTATATCCTTTCTCGGCTGCTTCTTTTTTAGTTTTTTCAAGATAATCTCCAAGCCCACGATAAATAACAAAATATTTATTATAAAAATTTTGGGCTGATTCCCGATCGGCCCCCAAGTTTTCTTTCAAAGCATTAATCCCCATTCCATACAGAATTCCAAAATTAATAACCTTAGCCTTTCTACGCATTTCTTTATCAACCTTATCAGAAGCAACTTCAAAAACCTCAGAAGC
>CAZRAX010000026.1:0-7986 GCA_964598245.1 uncultured Candidatus Saccharibacteria bacterium
AAATAAAAGTTTTCACTACTCGTCCTGATACTTTATTTGGTGCGACTTATGTTGTTTTAGCACCAGAGAGTGATCTGGCTAAACAATTGTTAAATAAAATTTCAAACAAGAAGGAAGTTGAAAAATATATTGACTCTGCCAAAGCAAAAACTGAAATTGAAAGAACTAAAGTAGAGAAAGAAAAAACTGGAATAAAAATTGAAGGTCTTTCAGCAATCAATCCTGCAACCGCTGAAGAAATTCCTATTTTCGTTGCTGATTATGTATTAGCAAATTATGGAACAGGAAGTGTTATGGCTGTGCCAGCGCACGATGAACGTGATTATGCTTTTGCAAAGCAATTTGATTTGCCGATAAAGTATGTAATAGAACCAATAACAGGAGAGTCTCTAGAAGACAGCGAAATATATACTGATTATGGTCTTTTAACTAACTCTGAACAATTTAACGGCTTAACTTCACAAAAAGCCAAAGAAAAGATTACAGAATTTGTTAATGGAAAAATGAAAACAACATTCAAATTGCGTGACTGGTCAGTTGGTCGTCAAAGATATTGGGGGACTCCTGTTCCGATTGTTTACGATCCAGAAGGAAAACCTCATTCTGTTCCAAAAGAACATTTACCATGGATATTACCTACAGATGTTGACCACACTCCAACAGGTGAATCTCCTTTAGCAAAATCAAAAGAGTTAAAAGAAAGAACAGAAAAAATATTTGGAGAAGGGTGGAAACCAGAAGTTGAAACACTTGATACATTTATCGATTCATCTTGGTATTTTTTGCGATATGTAGATTCAGAAAATTCAGAAGAAATAGTAAATCAAGAAAAAATATCAAATTGGTTACCGATAGATTTTTATTCAGGTGGGGCAGAACATACAAATCTTCACCTTTTGTATTCTAGATTTTTTTACAAATTTTTACATGACATTAAAATCGCACCAACAAATGAACCATATAAAGAACGGTTAAATAGAGGTTTGATTTTGGGTCCAGATGGCAACAAAATGTCTAAATCAAAAGGAAATGTAATCAACCCTGATGAAATAGTAGAGCGTCTTGGTTCTGATACTGTGCGACTTTATCTTGCTTTTATTGGTCCGTATAATGAACCAGGTTCTTACCCTTGGGATCCAAATGGTGTTGTGGGCGTTCGTCGTTTTCTAGAAAAAGTTTGGCGAGTTGCTCAAAATAAAATATTAGAAAATTCACAAAAAGAATCTTCTGAAAAAATAAAATTAGAAATAAATAAACTTATTAAAAAAGCTCATCAAGATTATTCTGAATTAAAATTTAACACAGCTGTCGCAGGATTAATGAGTTTTATGAATGTCGCAGAAAAGGAAAATATTTCAAAAGAAGACTTTTTAAAATTCTTGATTATTTTATCCCCATCAGCTCCTCATATTTCAGAAGAATTATTTAACATGATTTCAGAAAAGAAAGAATCTGTATTTAATCAATCTTTACCAGATTTTGATGAAGCAATTTTATCTACAGAAGAAAAAATAATCGGTATACAAATAAATGGAAAAATTAGAGCAGAAATTGCGATTTCTGATTCAGATGACGAAGAATCTATAAAAGAAAAAGTTCTTGAAAAGCCTGAAATTAAAAAATATACAGAAGGGAAAGAAATCAAAAAATTCATATATATCCCTAATAGAATCATCAGTATTGTCTTAAAATAGCAAATATTGTATAATATTTGACACAATACAGTTTAGATGATATCTTTATTCTAAGTATTCGTTATAATACTAACTATAATCAAATCTTTTACTAATTAGATATTCGTTTTTATTACATTAAAAATATGATTAAATTAAGTTTTAAACCAAAAGAAATAACTAAAAAAATGCTTTCTGAATTACCAGAAAGATCTCGTGATGTGCTTATCAAAAGATACGGGCTTGGAAAAGTCGAAAATAAAATGACTTTAGAAGCCATTGGAAAAGAATATTCCATTACTAGAGAAAGAGTTCGTCAAATAGAAGAACACGGTATTAATTTAATTAGAAAATCTAATAATTATTCAGAATTTGAAGAAATTCTACTTGAATTAAAAGGTGTTATTGATGATCTTGGTGGAATAGTTTCCGAAGATGAATTGCTTGATAATATATCTAAAACAGAAAGCATTAGAAATAGTGTCCATTTTATTTTAGTTATTGGTGATTTTTTCTTGAAGCAAAAAGAAGATGAATTTTTCTCACATCGATGGTCAACAGACAAAGACTTGGCCCAAAAAGTTGAAGAATTAATCAAAAAACTTTATGAAAATATGAACGATGATGATATCGTTTCTGAACCAGAACTTGTTCAATCTTTCTTAGATAATTTAAAAGATGTATCTGAAAAATATAGAAGTCAAGAAATTATTAAAAGATGGCTAGGTTTGTCTAAAAAAATATCAAGAAACCCTCTAGGAGAATGGGGCCGATCTGATTCACCTAATATAAATGTTAAAGGGGTTCGTGACTATGCCTTTTTGGTAATCAGAAGACACGGTTCTCCAATTCATTTTAGAGAAGTGGCCGAAGAAATTCAAAAAATATTTAATAAAAAAGCACATGTTGCAACAACTCATAATGAGTTAATTAAAGATAAGAGATTTGTATTGGTTGGTAGAGGATTATACGCTTTGGCAGAATGGGGTTATTCAAATGGTGTTGTAAGAGATGTCATAAGAGAAATCTTAGAAAAAGAGGGCCCACTAACAAAAGATGAAATTATTGATAGGGTATTAAAAGAAAGGTATGTCAAAGAAAATACTGTACTAGTTAATCTGCAAAATAACAAACTTTTCAAAAGAGCTGGTAATGATAAATATACACTAGCTTAACATCTAGAAATATATTAAAATCTAATCAATGGATTCAACTAATCTATTAAGTTCAACTATTGATATTCTAATTGTAATTTTACCAATTGCTTTACCTATTTTTTTAGCGGTAATTTTATTTGATTTTTGGCTTTATTACAAAAGAGAAAAATTTATTTTTGAACAAGAAACTGTCTTACTTCAAATTAAACCACCTTTAGATGTGTTTAAAACTCCTTTGGCAATGGAACTTTTTATAAATGGACTCCATCAAATTTTTGGTGAAGCGACTTGGAAAGATGTTTACTGGAAAGGATCTGTTCGACCATGGTTTTCATTAGAATTAGCTTCTAACAATGGAGAACTTGGATTTTATATTTGGACCAGAAAAGGAATTGTTGGCTATATTGAGTCACAAATTTATTCACAGTATCCAGGAATAGAAGTTTTGGAGGTGGAAGATTATTGTTTAAATTTTGAATACAATTCAGAAAAACATAAAATGTGGGCGTTAGAATATAAATTTGCAGAAGATGATTCTATTCCAATAAAAACCTATGTTGATTATGGTCTAGACAAACCATCAAAAGATGAAGAAAAAGTTGATCCAATTACACCGACGCTTGAATTCTTGGGTTCAGCAAGAGAAGGAGAAAAAATTTGGATACAAATTATTCTTAGGGCACACAAAAAAGAAGATAGAGATCCTAAAAAATGGTTCGGGAAAACTGATTTATGGGCTGATAATTACAAAAAAGAGGTTGAAAAAATTAGAAAAACATATGAAGAAAAAGCTAAAGATGGTGAGGCTCCTAAAATTATGTTTTCAACCGAAGGCCAAACCGAAAGAATTAGAGCAATAGAACGATCTCAAGGAAAATTACCATTTGATGTTGGTATTCGAGGAATTTACATCGCTGAAAAAGATATTTTTAATCCAACAAATATTGGCGGATTAATCGGTAGCTTCAAACAATATAGCTCTGCTAATTTAAATGGTTTTAAGCCGGGAAATAAAACAGCAATTGACCACTGGTGGCAAGATCCATTAAATAGAAAAATTAAAAAAATGGAAAAACAATTCATTGTAGATTATAAAGAAAGAGCATACTTCTTCAGGCCTTTTATGGGTAAAAAAAGAAAAAAATTAGTTATGAACGCAGAGGAATTAGCTACAGTTTTTCATTTTCCTGGATCTGTTGCCTTAACTCCTACACTCGATAGAGTTAAATCAAGAAAAAGCACAGCCCCGTCTGACCTGCCAGTTTAATATGAAATTTATAAAAGATTATAAGATATTTAATATGTTTAAAAATGATAAATTAAATTTTATAGTTATTTTATTTATTATTTTGTTAATTATTTTTTTAAATAATACAACTTCACCAACAAATTTTGCAACAGAAAAAATTCTAACGATAGAATCTGGACAATCAATTAAAAGTACAGCTGATTTTTTGAAGAGAGAGGGAATAATTAGATCTAAAATGATTTTCAATTCGGTTATTATTCTAAAGGGTGAACATGTCGTTGAAGGAACTTATCTTTTTCATAATCCAGAAAATATCTTCCAGATTATTGATAAAGTGACAACTGGTAATTATGAAATACCAACAATCAAAATAACCTTTTTTGAAGGGGAAACATCATATGAAATGGCAAAAAAATTAAAAAATAAATTGCCAAATTTTGATGTTAATAAATTTTCCGAATTAGCAAAAATTAATGAAGGGTATTTGTTTCCAGATACATACGAGTTTCCATCTAATGTTTCAGTTGATGAAGTAATCACTACTCTTAGAGATAACTTTGATAAAAAGATCGATAATATTAGTGATCTAATTGAAAATTCAAATCGAGAATTAGATGAAATAATAAAAATGGCCTCTATTATTGAGAAGGAATCTGATTTAGAAAATATGCAAAAGATTTCAAATGTTTTATGGAAAAGATATGATTTAGAAATTCCACTACAAGTCGATGCGACTTTTGTCTATTCTATTGGCAAGAACTCTTTTAATTTAACAAGAGAAGAATTGAAAGATAGAGAAAATCCTTATAATAGTTACGAGTTTGTGGGTTTGCCACCAACACCGATTAGCAATCCTGGTATTCAAGCGATTAAAGCAGCCACAAATCAACAAGAAACATCATATTTATTTTTTCTAACTGGTAGGAATGGAATTACATATTACGCTAATAATTTTGAACAACATAAAAATAATAGAGCTTTATATTTAGATTAAATAATGCTATAAAAATCACCATGAAAAAAGTATTCGTTGGAATTTCGGGTGGCGTGGATAGTTCTGTATCCGCACTTCTCTTAAAAAAAGCTGGCTATGAAGTAGTTGGTGTTTTTATCAAAGTTTGGCAACCTGATTTTATAGATTGCAGATGGAAAGATGAAATGAGAGATGCAATGAGGGTTTGTGCCAAACTTAAAATACCTTTTTTACTTTGTGATTTAGAAAAAGAATACAAAAAAACAGTTGTTGATTATATGATTTCTGAATATCAATCTGGTAGAACTCCCAATCCGGACGTAATGTGTAATAAGGAAATAAAATTTAAACATTTTTTAAATTTTGCTATTTCACATGATGCTGATTATATTGCAACAGGTCATTATGCTCAAATTGAAAAAATTTCTAATAAGCTTGCTTTAACCATCTCGAAAGACTGTGAAAAAGACCAAACTTATTTTTTGTGGAATCTAAATCAAAAAATACTAGAAAAAACACTTTTTCCGATTGGTCATCTAAGAAAAGAAGAAGTAAGAGAAATTGCAAAAAAGAATAATTTGAATACGGCAAGCAAAAAAGACAGTCAAGGTCTTTGTTTTATTGGTAAAATTAATATGAAAGATTTTCTAAAAAAACATATCGAAACAAAATCAGGGCAAGTTTTTGATCAAAACAATAAACTTATTGGAAATCATGAAGGTGCCTTGCTTTATACAATAGGTCAAAGACACGGTTTTGAAATTTTTCAAAATCATAACAATTTTAAAAATTATTATGTTGTTGATAAGGATTTAGAAAAAAATATTTTAATTGTTAGCCATAATAAAAAAAATAAAAAAAACAAAGAAATTGATATTGAGCAAGTTAATCTAATTAGAATGAAGGAAATAGAGAGTGAAAAATTATTTTGCAGAACAAGATATCGCCAAGAACTTCAAAAAATCAAAACAATTAAAATAAAAGACAAAAAAATAAAAATTACTTTCTTTGAAGAACAAGAATCAATTACTCCAGGACAATCTTTGGTATTGTATCAAAATAATGAATGTTTAGGTGGCGGTATTATAATGTAATGATATAATGCTTACACTATGAGTAGAAAGATTTGGACAGCTGTAGTTTTAATAATCGTTATAGGTTTTGGTAGTTTAACTTATTATATTAACAATAAAACAATTAATTCAAATCCTTACGATCGTCAAGATATTGCCAATGAAATAATTCAAAAACCTGAAAAAACCGTCAATGTTAAACATCAATTTAAAGATGGGGTTCATACATACATTGGGACGATTGAACTACCAAATCCATGTTATCTTCCTTTAAAAACAAACTTGAACTCTAGTGAAAATGAAATGATTATTGAAATCAATTATTCATTAAATCAAGAGGCAGTCTGTACTCAGCAAATAATTGAAGAAGGTTTTAAAATTAGTTTTGAAGGACAAAAAAATGAAAGTGTTTTGGCAACTATTAATGGTGAACTAGTTAACTTAAATATTTTTGAAATTAACCCAGAAGATGACATAGAGGAATATGAAATTTTTATTAAAGGCTAATTGTAATTATTAATGAATAAAAAAATTCTTGTAGAAAAAGCCGATAAAACAATAGAGCAATTTGATAGCTCAAAATTAAGACAATCTTTACTAAATTCAGATGCATCTTTGGTAATTGCAAATGAAGTTGTTGAGTACATTGAGGAAAAAATCAAAGATAAAATGACCACCAAAGAAATATATGAACTTGCGTTTGAGCAATTAAGAAGTAAGACTACCGTAACAGCCGCAAAATATTCAATCAGAAGGTCTTTGCTTAGCTTGGGGCCA
This sequence comes from uncultured Candidatus Saccharibacteria bacterium, assembly GCA_964598245.1. GTDB lineage: Bacteria > Patescibacteriota > Minisyncoccia > Phycocordibacterales > JAACPR01 > JAACPR01. The sequence goes on from CAZRAX010000026.1 coordinate 6,903, forward strand.
ACAGGTTTTCCATTTGAAAAATTTGTTTCTGGAATCTTTCAAAAAATAGGATACAAAACAAGAACAGGTATTATGATGCGTGGGGAGTGTATTGAACATGAAGTAGATGTTGTGGCACTAGATGAAAATAATTTATTTATTTGTGAAATTAAGTTTCATAATGGTTTAAAAATTAAAACAGACACCAAAGTTATTTTATATGTAAAAGCTCGTTACGATGATCTAAAAGATAAGGAATACCAATTTTTCAATAAAATTTTAAAACCAACCAAGGGTCTAATTATTACTAATACAAAATTTACTAACAATGCTAAAAAATATGCAAAATGTGTCGGCTTGGAATTAATTTCATGGGATTATCCCAAAAAAGGAAACTTGTACCATTTAATAAAGGAAACAAAAATGCATCCAATAACAGCACTATTGTCCCTTTCAAAAAATGACAAAACTATATTAATTAAAAATAATTTAATTGACTCCAACGAGCTAACCAAACAAAAAATGTTAGATTTGGGATTTCAAGATAAAAAAATAGATAAAATTATTAATGAGGTAAATGAGATTTGCTCAAAGTGATAGTATCCAGTATTATTTTAAAATATGAATTCAGATGAAATTAGAAAAAGATTTTTAGACTTTTTTAAAAACAAAGAACATGCTATTTTACCTTCTGCTTCTTTAGTAACAGAAGATAAAAAAGGAATTACAAATTCAACTCTCTTCAATACGGCGGGTGTTCAGCCTCTGATTCCTTACCTTTTAGGCAAAAAACATCCCATGGGAGATAGGCTTGCTAGTTCTCAAAAATGTCTCCGAACGGTTGATATTGATGATGTTGGAGACAGTACTCATTTAACTTTTTTTGAAATGTTGGGAAATTGGTCTTTGGGCGATTATTTTAAAAAAGAAGCAATAGAATGGAGCTACAATTTTTTAATAGATAAAGAAAAGGGGCTTGGTTTAGACCCTCAGAGACTCTACGTAACTGTTTTTGAAGGCAATGAAGATGCTCCAAAAGATGAAGAGGCTTATGATATATGGAAAAAATATATTCCTGAAAAAAGAATCTACTACATGGGTGCTG
>CAZRAX010000027.1:0-7482 GCA_964598245.1 uncultured Candidatus Saccharibacteria bacterium
CAAAAATTTCACTCAAATCACCCGCCATAACATCTTCAATATTATGCCAAGATTTGGAAATTCGATGGTCTGTAATTCGATTTTGTGGAAAATTATAAGTTCGAATTTTTTCTGACCTATCACCTGTCCCAACTTGATTTTTTCTTTCAGCTGCAAATTTACTCTCTTCTTCTTGTCTTTTCTTTTCTTCGAGTTTTGAAATCAAAATAGACATTGCTTTTTCTCTGTTTTTTTGTTGACTTCTTTGTGAAGTTGAACGAACATCAATACCAGTTGGTTTGTGAACTATTCGAACCGCTGTTTCCACTTTGTTAACATTTTGACCTCCAGCACCACCTGAACGAGAAAATTCAATTTCAAGTTCATCATCTTTAATTTCAATCGTTGTCTTTTTACGAATTGGTAAAATTGCAACTGAAGCAGTCGAGGTATGAATCCTCCCTTGTTTTTCTGTTGAAGGAATTCTTTGAACTCGATGAACCCCCGTTTCAAAACGAAGTTCTTTATAAACATCCTTGCCGTGAATCTCAAAAGCGGCTTCTTTGTAGCCCCCTGCCTCCGATGAAGATTCTGATATTTTTGTAGTTTGCCATCCTTTGTTTTCAGAATATGCAAGATACATTTCTGCTAATTCCATTGCAAAGAGAGATGCCTCGTCTCCACCAGCACCAGCACGGACTTCTAGAATTATCTCATTTGGAAATTGATCCTCTTTCTTTTCTTCTTCCAAAATTTCATCCATTTGTTTTTTAATAGCATCTGCTTGATTTTGAAATTCAAGTACCTCTTGTTCTGCCATTTCTTTCATATCAAGGTCAGATTCTGACTCGGACATTTTCAAAGATTCTTCTTTTTTATTAAGAAGCTCTTCATATTGCATCGCAAAGAACTTGGTCTTTGGATTTTCTTTGTAATGATTAAGATCCATGATCTATAGATTATTACTGATTTTATTTACTAGCTTTAGATTGGCGTGCTTTGAATTTTTCAACACGACCTGCTGTATCAATAACATTTTCTTTACCAGTATAAAATGGATGTGAAGCACTAGAAATTTCAACATGAATTACAGGATATTCTTTACCATCTTCCCATTTATCTTTTTTGTCTGATTTTGATATTGAAGGAACAAGAAAACGCTCGCCACTTGAATCATCGACGAAAATGACTTTTCCGTATCCTTCTGGATGTATATCTTTTTTCATAGAAAATTAATTTAACAAAATCGTCTTTAAAAAGCAACTATTCAACATCAGCCAAAAAATCAATTTGTCTTTGAATTTCGGTTGTGTGATTAATAACACTGCTACCATAAAAAGCATTTTGAGGTAAATTCCAATTAGAACCAGCATAATATTTCAAGGCAGCAGTTCTCTCTGCGGTATAACCACCGGCCGCAGCACCCAAATCTTGAACATATAAAGCTGTTGCCATAATTGCATGCTCTGGGTTCCATGGATCTGGAATTTTGACTCCTACAGCATTGGCAATTTTGGATTCGTATGATTGCCATGTCACAGGAATAAATTGTGAAGGGCCCATCGCACCTCCCCAGCCACCTTGCCAAGGACATGATAATGGAAGTCCTTCGGTGTTTAATCCAAGATCGCGAACAATTCTTTTGAAAATAGTTTGGTCATCTCGCCATGAATTGTCACTGGGGCCAGGCATAATACTGTACCATAGTTTGCTCTCTGGTTGACCAGCCAAATTACAAGTTCCAACATTTTTTCCCAAATCAGATTCTTGTTTCAAAATTCCTAAAATAAAAGCTGCTCTGACTCCTGTAGATCTAGAAGCCTTTTGTGCATATTCTAGTGCCTCACCAAAAGGAATTCCGTCAGTATCACGAAGACGGAAAAGTGCAGTTCTAATTCTGGCTGCTTCTGCTCTTTTTTCGGCTAGAATAGATTCATAAGTTTGTTCTGACTTTTTGCTGACAGATAATAATTCATCTTTTTCATTTCTTTTAACTGAAATTGTATATTTTTCATTTTCAATTTCTTTTTTAACATCAAGTTCTTGATTTTGTTTTTTAGCTAATTCTTCTTTTTCATTTTCTGTTTCTGATTTAATGTCACGAATTTGATCAAATAAGTCTTCTAATTGTTTTTGAACATTATTGTATGAATCAAGTTCAGCGAAAAAATCATTCAAAGATCGATTAGACAAAATAATTTCTGGTAAAGAAGTTTTGTCAATTTCATCGGCTTGTTTAATTAAATCAGCCAAAACTTTTTTGCTTCTTTCCATTTTTTGATTCAACTCTACAATAGTATTTTGTTTTAAATTAATTGTTTGCCCAAGTTCTTGAATTTCTAAATTTTTTCTTTTTATGCCAAGTTCCGCGCTATAAATTTGGTCTTCTAAAATATTGAGATCCCGTTCTATGGTGGCTGATTGTGCTTTTTGATTATTGAGAGATTTTTGAACTAGTTGTTGTTGTTTTTCTAATTCTGCTAATTCTTCACGAAGTTGAGCTTCTTTTTTTTCAAGATCAGTCAAAGCAATTACTGGTTGACCAAAACCAAAAAATAAAGACAGAATGAAAAACAAAAATATGATTTTGCTAAAAAAACGATAATTCATTTATGTTTGAATTATAACAAAAAAATCGATAGTGCAACTATCGACTTTTCAAATTTTTTATTATAGAAATTATTCTGATTTGTCTTCTTTATTTTTTTCAGAATCAGAATCACCTTCGGATTCTTGGTTTTCTTCTTTCTTACCTTTTTCTTCAACTTCAATATCTTCAGGATTAAATTCAGCAACTGGTTCTTCTTTTTCTTCTTTTGGTTCTTGAACAAGAGCAATAACAGAATCTGGGTCATCTAGATTTAGTTCAACTCCTTCTGGCAGTCTAATGTCTGACGCTTTGATTTGAGAGTCAAAATCAACAAGTGATGAGACATCAACAATTATTTGCTGAGGCAAATCCTTGGGCATTGCAGAAATTTCAAGCTCGTGCATAACCTTGACCAAAACACCCCCCAAAGTTTTTTCAGCTGGTGAAGTTCCTTCAAAGACAATTGGAACACCAACCTCAATCTTTTTACCTTTTTCAATTACATAAAAATCAACATGAATTGGACGACCAGTAACAGCATGAAATTGAACATCATGAATCAAAACATCGTGGTCTTCTTTGCCGTCATTTAAAGCAATAATTGAAGATTCACCAACTTCTTCATAAATTTTAGTGAATTTGGCTTCATCAATCTTGATAGGAGTAGATTTTTGTTTTGGACCATAGAAAACAGCAGGTAAAATACCTTTTTTCCTCAAAATATTATTTGTATTTTTCCCTTCACGGATTTCTGCTTTGATTGTTGTCATAGGGTTAGAGTATACATTTTATTAAAAAAATATCAAGAATAAAGATTATTCCAAGTTAATCACCCAAATACTCCATTTCTATGTCATAATCTCCAGCATCAGCCAATTGATTTAGTTTAAGTCTTTTCAAGAATTCTTCACGAGCTAACTTAACATTTTCATCTTTTCCTCCCCAAATTCGTAAAGCTGGCCCTTGCAAAGCACGAGCATAAGAAAAAGCAATATCAAATGGTAGTGGTTCTCTTTCAGCAATTGCATCAAGATGAGCCGTTGCCTCGACAGCAGTTTGGCCACCGGACAAGAAAACAACACCTCCAACATTTTTTGGAACTGATTCCAAGAGCATTCTGACTGTGGCATCAGCAACCTCTTCTGGACTGGCTTCATCAGAATTAGCATTGCCATTAATAACCATACTAGTTTTTAAAATAACACCAGGGGTATAAACACGATATTCATTTAATTTAGCAAAAACCTGAGAGACAACATATTTGGTAATTTTTTCTGCAGTTTCAATAGAATGAGGCCCTTCCAAGAGAACTTCCGGTTCAACAATCGGAACAAGCCCAGCTTCTTGAGCGATTCTAGCGTATCTCCCAAGAACATCAGCATTGGCTTCGATTGATTCTTTGGTTGGCAATCCTTTTGCTTCATCAATCTTTATTACGGCTCGCCATTTTGTAAATTTAGCTCCATTTTTAAAATAATTTTCAACACGAGTAGATAGGTCATCCAATCCAATAGTCAATTTTTCTTCTGGAAAACCTGGAAAATCTTTTGCTCCCAAGTCTACTTTGATTCCTGGGACAATTCCTGCTTTTTCTAGAGATTGAACAAAAGTTTGTTTACCGCTACAATCTTTTTGCCAAAAAGTTTCATCATATAAAATAACACCACTAACATATTTCCCCAATCCTGGCATGCAAAGAAAAAGATCTCTGTAGCGACGACGATTTTCTTCGCCCCCTTCAACATCGATTGAAGCAAGTCGTTTGTCAGCCGTTCCGTTAGATTCATCAGCTGCCAAAATTCCCTTGTTTTTAGTTAATAATTTTGAAACTGTTTCTTCTAAAAGATTTGTGTTTATTTCTTTCATATAATTATTATAACAAATTATTCACCAATTAATCCACAGCCAAAAATTTTATACTCGTGTTAGAATAGAATGATAATGAATGAAAAAGAACAAATTGATTTTTTAGGCTACGGCGATGTTGTTATTGATACTTTTATCGAGCTGATTCACGCCTGGATCGAAGATGACAATCCCGAGAAAAAACAAGAGCTTTGTATGCATTTTGGTGACAAAATTCCTTATAAAAAAGAAGTTAATGTCAAAGCAACTGGTAATTCACCCAATGCTGTCAATGCAGCAACTAAACTTGGCTTAAAAACTGGTCTTGTCACAAATGTCGGTGGTGATGATAATGGCCAAGAAATAATCAAAGCTCTACAAAAAAAAGGGATCAATACAGATCATATAACTATCCACGAAGACAAAGAATCAAATCACAACTATATCCTACGATACAAAGCAGAGAGAACAATTCTAGTCCACCATGTTGAATATGACTACAAATTACCAAAACTTGATTTAGGGCCAAAGTGGATCTACCTCAGTTCCCTAGCACATAATTCTGAAAAACATCATCACGAAATAGCTGATTTTTTGCGAAATCATCCCGAAACCAAACTAGCTTTTCAACCAGGGACTTTCCAAATGTTGTTGGGGCATGAAAAATTAAGTGATCTTTATCAATTATCAGAATTATTTTTCTGTAACAAAGAAGAAGCTCAAAAAATTCTTAGGAGCAAAGAAAAAGACATAAAAATTCTACTACAAGAGATGCACAATTTAGGACCAAAAATTGTTGTTATTACTGACGGCCCAGCTGGATCTTATGTTTATGACACCAGAGATGATGTCAACGAAATGTGGCATGGACCAATGTATCCTGATCCTGCCCCACCCGTTGACAGAACTGGTGCCGGTGACTCTTTTTCTAGCACATTCACATCAGCTCTTGTGATGGGGCGGTCAATTAAAGAGGCATTAATGATGGGGCCTGTTAATTCAATGAGTGTTGTTCAGCATATCGGTGCTCAGGCTGGACATTTAACATTGCAAGAGATTGAGAGTTATTTAGAAAAGGCACCAGCAGATTATAAACCAATTAAAATTTAAGATATCAGAAATTATGGGAATCGGAACGATTATTTATTATTTATTATGGCCAATTGTCTTGATAGCGTTATTAACCTTTTGGTTATTCAAAGGGACAACTATTGTAATGGAAGCAAGTGTTGAATTTATCAAGGGACTACATGAAGATATTAAAAATATTTAAGTTAAGTTTTAAAATTTAGCAAAAATCCCTCAATAAAATTGCATTTCTCTGCCCAAGAGTTAAAATAATATAAACCTTAAGAAAGGAGGTGATTAAAATAGGTAAAAAGCACATTAATCAAGGTAAAGACAGTAGTTATCAAAAAGCCAGAGGGCGCAGAGATGGTTCCCAACCGAGAGAAAATAGCTCGGGGAGAGAAAGGAACCGCGGACACAAAAGCTCTAGCGAACACTCTCGAATTGCCAAAGGCAACAGAGGGTAGCTACTTTATCAAAAAATAAAATCCAGATTTTTAAAAAGGTCTGGATTTTTTTGTTAACAAATTATATATTTAAAAAATGACTAATCAAAGAACAAAAGTAATTAATATAAATTCACAGCAAATAAAAAATAAAATTATTTTTACCATGGCTTTTAAATATGGATATTATGATGAACCAGAAAAGAAATATGGATACTCTCATTTAGTTGAACATTATCTTTGTACCTTTTTAAATAAAAAAATTATTTGCAATGATGTTTACGGATCAATTGATGAAAATTATATTCTTATTAATATAGATTTTAATAAAAAAGATTATGATAATTTTATAAAAGAATTTCACTACAACGATCTCAAAAAAAACCTTTTATCAGAAATAAACGATCAGATAATAAAGAAGGAATCTAAAAAATTAATTTCTGAAATTAAAAATATGTATTTGAATGTAACAAATGAAATTAAAGAGGAATTATTAAACAAAATAATTAAAAAACCAAAAAAGATTTCCAGAAGAAAAAATATTCAAATAAAAAATATTCGAGAAATAAAGAAAGAGGAATTTAAAAAAAGTATTAGAAAAATTCTGAATTCCCCAAAAATATTTTTTATTGATAAAAGTTCTAACAAAAATAATATGAAATTTAGAAACGGTAAGTTCGTTAGGACTTGTAAAGTAGAATTTATAAAAAATAAGCAGAGTAAAATAAACACAAAGAATTTCTCTTTAAAAGATTACAAAATAATTTGTTTTCCTGGATTAAGTTTTAAATCAAAAACGATAGAAAGATTTTCTACTAGGTTTATTATTTATAAAATAAAAAAACTTCTTCAAGAAAATTTGAAAAACGAAGGTATTTATGATGTTTTTTATGATAATTATGTATACGCAAACTTTGGCTTAATTTGGTTTATGGTTAATAAGGTTGATAATAAAAAAATTAATGAAATATTCAAAAAAATTCCTTCAGATTTTTTAAAAGATAAAAATTTAAAAAAAGAAATTGATACTTTTAAAAAAAATCAAAAAAGAGAAATAAAAAGGGCTTGGAGTGTCAAAGAAAATAGAAATCCCTGGATTATTGAAGATTTGTTAGAAGAAAGTAATTTTAATCATCCAGATCTTATTATTAATCAAATAAATAAAATTTCAAAAAAAGATATTAAAAAAGCTTTAAAGATTTTCAATGTGAATAAAATGTATTTGATTGGTTAATTTTTAAAATCCCTCAATAAAATTGCATTTCTCTGTCCAAGAGTTAAAATAATATTTATATGGATAATATTCAGTTTGAAGAAGAAAAAGGCCTTGGAACCAGTTTTAAGGGGCTAGAAAACAATCAAAGCCCTTGGATGAACCGTTTGTTGATGAAAACAGGACTAGTTAAAAACAACAGCCAAGCAACGATTGTTTTATTCTTAATTATAATTATTTGTTTCTTTTTGATTTGGTGGCTAGTTTGGGGCAAGAATCGCCAACCCGATTATGTTGTCGGACCCGATGGGACTAGATATAGCGCAGAGGAATATGTTGAA
>CAZRAX010000028.1:0-7270 GCA_964598245.1 uncultured Candidatus Saccharibacteria bacterium
TTCTTTTTATCAGAGTAACTTGAGGATAATAAATTAATCCATAAATTTCATCTTTCGCCAGATAATTTATATAATCAAATTCGATATCATTTTCATTTTGAAAATTTTCCGGTAGTTGAACTTTTCCGTAAAGTTTTATTTGGTCACCAGTTTTGTATTGAGGAAAGTGATTTATAACAACAATAATTTTTTCATTTGTTTTAATTTTTCTCTCAATAAGATTGTCCTGATTTTTAATGATGATTTCCTCAACCAAAATTTTTAGTCTGGAGTTGAGCGAGCGGATGTCTATTTCACCAACAACCTGACCAATAATTTCAACTTTTTGGTTTTCCAAAGGGGGGATCTTGGGTTGATATTTTAAAAAATAAATTCTCCAACAAGTGAGACAAAAAAATATCAAAAAAATTAAAAATAAAAATAAAATCTGCTTCTGTTTATTTTTTAAAGTTTTTAGTAAAAGAAAGTTGGTTAGTAGAAAAATTATTAATATTAGGAAAATTATAAAATAAAAATTTATTGAAAAAAAACTATTTAAAAAAACTGCGGAGATTATTCCAAATACAAAAAAATGAATAAAATATTTTTTCACTCATTTAATTTATAAAAAAGATATGAAATTTTAATAAAATTATTTTAAGCCCCAATTTTTAATGATTTCTTCTTGGTCTTCTTTAGAAATAGCTTTTCTGAAGCGAGCATTACTTTGACCATCAACTCTATCTTTACAATCTTGCCAACTGTGATGAATTTTCACTTTATTATCAACTAAACTAATATAGGAATGGGCTTTTTGTTTTTTTCGATCTTCTTGAGATGGGGAAACTTGTTCTTTTGTTGGTTGGGATAGATTTACTGGATATTCTTTGATGCTACCTCTAAATAGATTTATCTCTTCATTATCAGCAAAACAAGTAGCAAGTTCGTCCACTCTTTCATTGGCTGGGTGTCCTGAATGACCTTTGACTTTGAACCACTCAATTTCTTTATTTTGGCTAATCGCCATTAATTCCTGCCACAAATCTTTGTTCAAGACTGCACCACCTGAGGCAGTTTTCCATCCTTTATTATTCCAACCAAAAACCCACTTGGTAATACCATTAATCAAATATTCAGAATCTGTAAAAATTTTAATTTGATTTTCACCAGATATTTTTTTAAGTGCTTCTATTGTAGCAGTTAGTTCCATTCTGTTATTTGTGGTTTTGTCATTTCTGCCTGCGATTTCTTCAACATCATGACCTTTTAAAATGATGGCTGCCCACCCACCAGGACCAGGATTACCTCTGCTGGCACCGTCTGTATAAATGATAATTTTATTATTCATATTTTTTGATTTTAACATAATTTTTATTATCAGCCGATTTTTTTAAAAAAGGGATTTTTTATAATGAAAAAAGCCCCAGCGCTTATGCACTGGGGCTTGGAAAGAGTTTTTTATCGGTAAGCTTCTTGCGAAATTTTCTGATTTCTGATGACAAAAATCTCTTTGTTCAAATCGCACAATGTTGCGTCGAGATCGTCGACTCTTTCTTCGCGTCTGATTTGAACCACTGTGGCGTCATCCCGCATTAAAAGAATTTGCGGTTTCAAGCCACTGTTATAATTGTCACCCATTGCTATGGCGTGGGCACCAGTGTCTTGAATGACAACAAAGTCACCCCACGTCATTTGTGGGAGATCTCTTTGATTTGCAAACCGCCCATTATTTTCACAAAGGGAGTCGCAGACACTGACGTTTTCTCTAATTTTTATATCACAGTTATGTCCGTACTGTGAAATTACATCAATGTGGTGATACCCGTCACCCTCGAATCCATAAAGTTTGGGGCGTGGGTTAGCGTTAGTATCAACATCAAGTCCAATGATGGTTTGATATTTTTCATATTTTCCACGGACTTTGGACACTAAAACCCCGTTGGGGCCAGTGATGTAACGACCACATTCCATGTTGAAATCTGGATTCCAGCCATATTTTTGACCAAATTCATCAAAAATTCTTTTGGCCCAAGACCCCAATTCTGCAATTGGGAATTCTTTCTGATTTGGCTTGTATGGAATTCCAATCCCGCCACCCATATTAATGAATTGCATTTTGATCCCAAGTTCTTGGTGAATAATCTCGGAAACTTCCAAGAGCATTTGGATAGTTTCTTGAATATATCCAATGTTGAGACAATTGCTAGCAATCATCGTATGGATACCAAAATATTTGGCACCTAATTTTTGAGCCCGTTTGTAGGCATCAAGAATTTTTTCGTGAGGGACACCGTATTTTTGTCCTTCTGGGTCTCCGAATTTCGCAGCTGTTGAACCACTACTACGACGAGGTCCGGGATTGTATCGAAAGCAAATTGTTTCTGGCAATTTACCATTATTCAAATCTGCGACCATTTCAATCATCGAAATATCATCGATGTTTATAATAACTGGTACACCACCGCGATCTATCCTGAGTGCCTCGGCGAAACTTTTTTTAGATGTATTGTTCGCGCTGAACATTATCTTGGCATTACAAAGCCGTTCTCGCTCATTGGGAAAAACGAGTTTGTGTCCCTTGATAACATCTTCTGCCATTCTTAATTCGTGAATGGAAGAACAGTCAAACCCAAAACCATTTCGATGTAAAATTTCCAAAATGGCTGGTGTTGGTGTTGCTTTGACTGCAAAGAATTCCATAAAACCAGGAACTCCCTTGAATGCCTCAAAAAGTTTGTGACATGTTAATTCAATTCCAATTTCATCTATGAGATGAAAAGGACCATTGAATTTTTGGTGAAGTTTTGCGGCAATTGGCCACAAGCGTCTTTTGAATCCATCTGATATTGGCATTTTAACCCTTTCTATTTTTTTGTTTGTTAAGAACTAGGAAGACTCTTTTTTCTAATTAATAAGACTATAATTTTTTTCTAAAAGATGCAATTTTTTATTTTATTAAAATTTTATCTTGTTTTGTTAGCATTAAAATTAATGAATCGATTTTCAAAAATTCTTTTTTTTGTTTTGACGCTTATTTTTTTAATTTCTTCTTTTTTAATTTTTAAAATTTTTCTCGATTTAGAAAATAGAAATTATTTAAAAATTATTTTCCTTGATGTTGGGCAAGGAGATTCTATTTTTATTGAAACGCCGAGTGGTTTTCAAACTATTGTTGATGGTGGCCCAAACTCTGTAGTTATCAGATCATTATCAAAATTTCTACCTTTCTATGACCGCCAGATTGATTTCTTAATCGCAAGCCATTCAGACAGTGACCATGTTGCTGGTTTTGTTGAATTAATTAAAAGATTTAAAATTAATTTTTACGGTCAAAATTTTATTAAAGATGGTGATAGTCTTAATCAAGAAATTTTAAATTTAATTAATCAGAAAGAAATTGACCAATATTATTTAGGATCAGGTGACAAAATTATTTTAGATCAAAACAAAAATATTTATTTAGAAATTTTATGGCCTCCTTCAGATCATCAAGAAAAAGATAATAATGATAATTCTCTAGTGATAAGAATTGTTTATGATCAAATAAAAGTTTTATTAACAGGAGATATTTCTGTTGAAATTGAGAATAAATTGGTTAATTTTTATTCAAATAAAAACCAAATAGATTCTTTAAAATCAGAGATTTTAAAAGCTGGGCATCATGGTTCTAAAACTTCAACATCAAAAGAGTTTTTAGATGTGGTTAATCCAAATTATATAATTATTTCAGCAGGCAAAGACAATAGGTTCGGGCATCCTCATCAGGATGTTTTAGATAGAATAAATAATTATAAAAATGATTCCAAAAGAGAAATAGAAATATTAGAAACATCTATTGATGGATCTATTTATTTTCAAAGCGACGGTAGGGAAGTTTGGTTAGTTGACTAACTATTTAATTAGCCCAGCCTTTTTTAGAGTTTTGTAAGCACCATTTTTATTGATTGTTTTGATTGCTTTGGCTGAAACATTAATAGTTACTTTTTTATTAATTTCTGGAACAAAAATAGTTTTCTTTTGTAAATTGACTTGTCTTCTTTTTTTACCTCCTGGATTGAATTGAGTAGCACGCGTACGGTTTGAATATTGACCGCCGACTTGTGATTTTTTTCCTGTTATTTGACATGTTTTTGTCATAATTTGTTTGTTTGGACATAATATCAGATCTTTTTATATTGTAAAGAGAATATTTTGGGTTGTGAATAATAAGATAAATGTGTAGAATAGATTGAATTATGGATGTAACTATATTTTTTTCAATTGCAATCTTGATTATGTCAGTCGTTATTCACGAAGTTGCTCATGGTTATGCAGCTTTGTGGCTGGGTGATGTGACAGCAAAATATGCCGGTCGTTTAACCCTTAACCCGATAAAACACCTTGATCTTTTTGGTTCAATTATTTTACCTGGCTTATTAATTCTATTAAAAAGTGGTTTTATTATTGGGTGGGCAAAACCAGTTCCTTATAATCCATATAATCTAAAGAATCAGAGATGGGGGGAACTGATTGTTGCAATTGCTGGTCCTATCTCAAATATAATCATTGCTTTATTTTTTGGTTTGATTATTAGGTTTGCTAATCTGTTGTCTTTATCTGAATCTTTTGTCATTATCTCTGGGATTGTTGTTTTCATAAATTTATTATTGGCCATTTTCAATTTAATGCCAATTCCACCACTTGATGGTTCAAAAATACTTTTTGCATTACTTCCGCCAGAAAAAAGCCAATCTTTTAGAATTTTTATGGAAAAATATAGCTTATTTTTTCTAATTATTTTTATTTTCTTCTTTTTCCCGGTTGTTCTTAATTTAATAAACTTTTTTGCTTTTCTAATTATTGGTATTAATTTCTTCTAAAAATCCTTGCTTTTTATCAAAGCTTTTGTTACATTATCGTCTACATTATGCCAACAATAAATCAATTGGTAAAAAAGGGAAGAAAAAAAACAACTCGCAAATCAAAAGCGGTTGCTTTGACTCGTGGTTTTAATTCTGAAAAGAACAAACCAACTTTTTATAATTCTCCATTCAAAAGAGGTGTCTGTACAAAAGTTACAACTAAAACTCCTAGAAAACCTAACTCAGCTGTTCGTAAGGTTGCTAGAGTTCGTTTAACAAATGGAATGGAGGTAACAGCGTATATCCCTGGAATGGGCCATAACCTACAAGAGCACTCTGTTGTAGTACTTCGTGGAGGTCGTGTAAAGGATGTTAACATTCGTTATACAATTGTTCGGGGTGTTCTGGACGCTGAAGGTGTGCAAAACAGAAATAATTCTCGCTCAAGATATGGATCTAAAAAACCCAAGAAAGATAAATAATATTTAAATAATTAAGAAATGAGAAGAGCAGTAAAAAATAGAAATATTGTAAAAGCAGATGATAGATACAACTCATTAAAAGTTGCTAAATTTATTAATCATTTGATGTATGATGGTAAAAAATCAACTGCCACAAAAGTTGTTTATGATGCTTTTGAAATTGTTAAAGAAAAAGAAAAAGTTGAAAATCCTTTAGAGGTTTTTGAAACTGCTTTGAAAAATGTTGCTCCAATGGTAGAAGTCCGTTCTCGTCGTGTTGGGGGTGCTAATTATCAAGTTCCTCGTGAAGTTCGTCCCGAAAGGAGAGCTTATTTAGGAATGTCTTGGCTTTTGAATGCAGCAAGATCTAAAAAAGGTAAAGAGATGAGTCAGAGATTAGCAGAAGAAATTATTCTGGCTTCAAAAGGTGAAGGTGAAGCAGTTAGAAAAAGAGAAAACACTCATAAAATGGCTGAGGCTAACAAAGCTTTTGCTCATTTTGCTTGGTAATCACCAACATCAAACCACCCACAAACATTATCTCTCTCGTTCCAGTCCTCGACACTGCTTATGTCAAGACATAAAGTCATTGACAACGCAGGTCTGCGGAGGAACTCGATAGAAAATGTTTGTGGGTGGTTTTTGGTTATCGAGACGGGAACGAGATAGAAAATATTTATGGTATTATTATTGTTAATGAATATTGATGATTTAAGAAAACTAGAGAGAACAGGCGGGCATCTCTTTCATGGGACAACCGATATTGTCGAAGGTCCCTTTAAGCCACGACAAGCTTACACTTTTTTAAAAGGAATTAAACAAAAAGATGGAGAACCAGCAGTTTATGCTTCACCCGATTTGAATTTAGCTATTTTTATGGCCACCGTAAATCCAAAAAATGCACCAAATAATTTTCATAGTAGATTTTATCGAGATGATAAGGGGATTAATTTTTTAATGAATGAAGATACTAAAAAACAAATGAAGCCAGACAGTGTTGGTTATATTTATGTTTTTAATAAAAATGATTTTACCAAAAGAAGCCAAATAGAATATTTATCATATAAAGAAGTCGAACCAGTGTATGGTGGTTTTGCAGAAGTAAAGTTTGAAGATTTAGATACTCTGGTGGGGAGTATTTAAATTTCCAAAAGAAATGAATAAACTTATAGAAAATTTTAAAAAATAACAATTTTGTCTTGCAACCACACCAATTTTAATGTAATCTTTCATACAAGCGAGGATTTCTCAAAGATTTTTTCTTTGCTTTTATTATTACATTATTAAAAATACATTATTATGAAACGTGATTATCCATTAAATAGAGTAAGAAACTTCGGTATTATTGCTCACATTGATGCTGGGAAAACTACAACATCTGAAAGAATTCTTTTCTATACAGGAGTTTCCCATAAAATTGGAGAAGTGCATGAAGGAGAAGCAGTCATGGACTGGATGGAACAAGAAAGAGAAAGAGGTATTACTATTACTTCTGCTGCTACAACAGCTTTCTGGACTCCAACTTATAAAGATATTACAGACGAAGATGCAAAAGTGCGTTTCAATATTATTGACACACCAGGACACGTTGACTTTACAGCCGAAGTAGAAAGGTCTCTAAAGGTTTTAGACGGAGGAGTTGTTGTCTTTGATGGTGTTGCCGGAGTAGAACCGCAATCAGAAACAGTTTGGAGACAGGCTGATAAATATGGTGTTCCAAGAATCTGTTTTATTAATAAGCTTGATAGAACTGGAGCAAGTTTTGAGAAATCATTTCAATCTATTATTAATCGACTAACTCCTAATGCTGTTCGGGCGCAACTTCCGTGGGGGCTTGAATCTGATTTGAAAGGTGTTGTTGATCTTTTGACTATGAAAGCCTACACATTTGAAGGTGAAATGGGTAACAAAGTGGTTGAGCAAGAAATTCCAGAAGAATTAAAGGCTGACGCTGAAAAATATCGTGGAGAATTTATTGAAAAAATCGTA
>CAZRAX010000029.1:0-7129 GCA_964598245.1 uncultured Candidatus Saccharibacteria bacterium
AATAGGGGCACTAGTTGGACTACTAGATGATTGGTTGGAAATAAAAGGTTCAAGAGATAATATTTCTGGCGGTCTATCTTCTAAAAAAAGATTGATGGTTGTTAGTATAATTGCTTTATTTGTAGCCAGTTGGTTTTTTGTAAAATTAGGAGTTACAGCAATAACAATTCCTTTTTGGGGTCCATTAGAAATTGGTTTTTTAATTATTCCTTTGTTTATTATAATTACAATTATAATTTATTCAGGTGGAGTAATTGATGGATTAGATGGTCTTTCTGGTGGAATTTTTGCTTCAATTTTTTCTGCCTATGGAGTAATTGCTTTTGCCTATGATCAAATTAATTTAGCTGCTTTTTGCGCTGCAATTGTTGGATCTATCCTAGCTTTTCTGTGGTTTAATGTCCCACCTGCTCGTTTTTACATGTCTGAAACAGGAAGCATGGCCCTAACAATCGTTTTGGCAATAGTTGCTTTTATGACTGATGATCTGGTTGGAGGAGTGGGTCTATTTGTTTTACCAATTATTGCTTTCCCATTAATCGCTACAGCAGGTTCATCTTTTTTACAAATAATGTCTAAAAGATTAAGAGATGGTAAAAAAATATGGTTATCTGCACCACTTCATCATCACTTTGAGGCAATCGGTTGGCCCCCATACAAGGTAGTGATGCGATATTGGATTTTATCGGTTATGTTTTCTGCAGTTGGTGTTATTGTTGCTTTAATTTCATAAATAATTTTTATAAAATTTAATAAATAATTTGCTATAATTAACAAATGCCAATTTCCAAAAAAATAGACAGGCCGCTACTGATTATAATTATACTATTAACTAGTTTTGGAATTTTAGCTTTTTTATCTGCCTCTTTGGGTCTCTTGGCAAAAGAAGGAGTTAGATATTCATCAATCGTATTAAATCAAATCGGGTTTGGTTTAATTGGTGGATTGATTTTAATGTATATTACTTCCCAAATTCCTTTCAAATTTTGGAAAGTTTATTCATTTTGGTTTTTTCTTGTGGGAGTAATTTTAACCGTACTAGTCTTTACACCTCTTGGTTTTGAATCTGCTGGTGCAAAAAGATGGATTCATATTGGGAGTGTTTCTTTCCAGCCATCAGAATTATTAAAATTTGGTTATTTATTTTATTTAGCTGCTTGGTTATCTTTAGCAATTTCAAGAAATAAAATTAAAAGTTTTAAAACAGGAACATTACCATTTGCAATTATCTCAGCAATTGTGGCTTCGATATTAATTTTACAACCAGATAACGACACAATGGTAATTACAATTTTGGCTGGTTTAATTATGTATTTTATTTCTGGATCAAATTTAAAACATTTTTTGTTAGTTATAATAATGGCATTAATTGTTGGTGCAGGAATAATTTATTCAAAACCCTATGTTTTAGAAAGAATTACAACCTTTTTAAATCCTTCAGAAAATTCTTTAACTTCTGGTTATCAAATACAACAATCACTAATTGCTATTGGCTCTGGTGGAGTAGCAGGAAGAGGTTTTGGGCAGAGTATTCAAAAATTTAATTTCTTACCAGAACCAATAGGGGATTCAATTTTTGCTGTTATTTCAGAAGAATTTGGTTTTATTGGAGCCTTTTTATTAGTTTCGCTATTTTTAGCTTTATTAATTAGGACAATAAGAATAAGTTTATTAATTAAAGATCACTTTGGTAGACTACTGCTGGTTGGAATTGCTATACTAATAGTGTCGCAATCATTTTTAAATATTGCATCAATGCTTGGAATATTTCCTTTGTCAGGGCTTCCTTTGTTATTCGTCAGTCATGGTGGAACCGCCTTATTGTTTACCTTGGGAGCCTCTGGCATTATGCTTAACATATCAAAATTTAAAGAAAAAATATGAGAATATTATTTACAGGTGGAGTAACAGGAGGACATTTTTATCCAATTATTGCAGTTGCAGAAGCAATAAGTGAAATTTCTATTGAGCAAAAATTAATTGAACCAGAATTATATTTTGTTGCTCCAGATCCCTATAACAAAAAAATGCTTTTTGAGCATAAAATAAATTACAAAAAAGTTCCCTCTGGAAAATTACGCAGATATTTTTCTTTAATGAATTTTATTGATCCTTTTAAGACTTTGTATGGTTCAATAATTGCTCTATGGAAAGTTTTTTGGATTTATCCTGATGTTATTTTTTGTAAGGGTGGTTACGGTAGTTTACCAGTAGTTTTTGCTGGGGCGATTCTAAGAATTCCAATTATTGTTCACGAATCAGATAGTAAACCAGGAAAAACAAATAAATGGGCTGCTAAATTTGCTAAAAAAATTGCTGTTTCTTATCCAGAGGCGGCACAGTATTTTAATCAAAAAAAAGTTGCTTGGACTGGTAACCCAGTTAGAAGAAATGTTGCCTTTACAAGCAGCGATGGAGCAGCAGAATATCTAAATTTAAATGAAAATTTGCCTGTTGTTTTAATTTTAGGAGGATCACAAGGGTCTGAAATAATTAATAATTCTGTTATTGATGCTTTACCAAAATTAATTAAAAATTATCAAATTATTCACCAGACTGGTAAAAATAATATTTCTCAAGTTAAAAGCATGGCAAGAATCAATTTAGAAAAAAACGAAAATGCTGATAGATATCATCCTATTGATTATATGGACGATTTAACAATGAAAATGTCGGCTGGAGCAGCAGATATAATCATAACAAGAGCGGGGTCTGCTTTATTTGAAATTGCTCTATGGCAAAAACCATCAATCATAATACCTATCACAAAATCAAACGAAGACCATCAAAGAGTTAACGCATATACTTATGCGAGATTTGGTGGAGGAGTTGTTATTGAAGAAAAAAATCTAACGGATGACATTATTGTTTCTGAGATTAATAGAATTTTAAATAATGACGAAATTAAAAATAAAATGATAAAAGGTGCAGAAAGTTTTGCAAAACCAGAAGCCGCTAGAACAATTGCCAAAGAATTAATTGAAATTGGTTTATCACATAAATAGTATAATATTTTATGTTTAATTTTTTTGAAAAAAAAGAAAAAGTCATAACTAGAATCGCTCCTTCTCCAACGGGGGTAATGCATGTTGGTACAGCCAGAACAGCACTTTTTAATTATGTTTTTGCAAAAAAAAATAAAGGAAAATTTATTATTCGAATTGAAGATACAGACAAAGAGCGCAGTAAGAAAGAATTTGAAAAAGATATTTTAGATTCATTAAATTGGCTTGGACTTGAAAATGATGGTACTTACAGACAATCTAAAAGAACTGAAATTTATAAAAAATATTTAAACCAATTAATTAAAGAAGACAAAGTTTATATTTCAAAAGAAGAATCACAAGAAGAAGGAAAGCGAAGTGAGGTTATTCGTTTCAAAAATCCAAATAAAGAAATTGTTTTTGAAGATTTAATCAGAGGAGAAATAAAATTTGATACAACAGAATTGGGTGATTTTGTCATTGCAAAATCACTTGATGAACCACTTTATCATCTAGCCGTAGTCATAGATGATCATGAAATGGGCATAACCCATATTTTACGTGGTGAGGACGGTATTTCTAACACCCCTAGACAAATACTGATTCAGGAGGCAATCGGGGCAAGAAGACCCCAATATGCTCATTTGCCGCTAATTTTGGGACCTGACAAGTCAAAATTATCAAAAAGACATGGTGCTACATCAATAATTGAGTTTCGTCAAAAAGGTTACCTTAAAGATGCTTTTATTAATTACCTAGCATTTTTAGGTTGGAATCCTGGGGATAATCGAGAATATTTTACAATTAAAGAATTGATTAATGAATTTCAAATTGAAAAAGTAGGGAAGGGTGGTGCAATTTTTAATATTGAAAAACTAAATTGGCTTAATAAACATTATTTAGAAAAAATTAATAATGATGAATTTTATAAATTAATTAAAGGAAAATTTGATCAGGAAGAAGCAAAAGATAAAATTATAAAGATAATCCCTTTAATAAAAGAAAAAATAAGTAGTTTAAGTGAAATTGATTATTTAAAGGAAGAAGGAGAATTTGATTACTTTTTTTCACAACCAACTAATTACGACCCGTTTAAAATTATTTGGAAAAAATCAGATAAAGAATCTACACTTAAACATCTACAAAAAATTCAAACAATTGTCTCTGAAAATAATGAAAAAAATACCCCTGATGAAATCAAAGAGTTACTATGGAATTACGCAGAAAAAGAAGGGCGAGGAGATGTTTTATGGCCAATGCGATATTCTCTTTCTGGAAAAGAAAAATCTGCGGATCCATTCACAATATCTTCAGTCTTAGGAAAAGAAGAAACATTATCCAGAATTAATTTAGCAATTAAAAAATTAGAAAATGCAAATTAACCATAAAAACAAAATATTATTTTTAGTAATATTTTTAGGAGCGATATTTTTAATTACTAACTCAGGTAATGTTTTTGCCAATGATCAAGAAATTCAAAAACTTAATCAACAAATATCACAAAAAGAAGATGAACTAAAAAGAATTAACGCTGAAATTCGTCGGTTAGAAGCATCGGCAACAGATGCAAACAAAAGATCGAAATCACTTCAAAATGCGGTAGCTGAATTAGAAGCTTCTCGTAAAAAGATTTTATCTGAAATATCAGAAACTGAACTTGAAATTGAAAGAACCGAACTAACCTTATCCAAATTGGCGATTGAAATTAACAGCAAAGAAAGATCAATAGATGAAAATTCTGATGCTTTGGCACAATCAATAAAAAGAATGAATAATCTTGAAGCAACATCTTTGATAGAAAGATTTTTAGGCTATAACAATATTTCTGAATTTTGGCTTGATTTTGAACAAACCCAAAAAATTCAAAAAAGATTACATACAGAAGTTGAAATACTTTTAGATTTGTATGATGAACTTCAACAAAAAGAAAAAGAAGAATATAAACAAAAAGAAGAGCTATCTTCTTATCAAAAAGAGTTAGCTTCTGAAAAAGTTTCAGTTGATTACACCAAACAAGAAAAAGAAGAAATTTTACAAAAAACCAAAAGTGAAGAAACTGCTTATCAAAAAATGTTAACAGAAAAAAGAAGACAAAGAGAAGCGTTTGAAAAAGAATTATTAGAGATAGAATCTCAACTTCAATATTTAATTGACACTGATTCATACCCAACTCCAAGAAATGGTATTTTACAATGGCCACTTGATAATATTATCGTAACTCAAGAATTCGGTGGAACTCCTTTTGCTAAAACTAATTCTCATATTTATGGTAGACCCTTCCATCCAGGAACTGATTTTGGAGTTCCAATTGGTAGTAAAATAAAATCAGTTTCAGATGGTAAGGTAATTGGATTTGGTAACACTGATGCTTATCCAGGTTGTACTGCTTGGGGCAAATGGATTGTTGTTGAACATGATAATGGTTTAACTTCTTTATATGCCCATTTATCAAGTATTCAAGTCGATGTAGGTCAAAGAGTCTCTGCTGGTCAGACAATCGGGCTATCAGGAAATACTGGATTTTCTACCGGTCCACACCTTCATTTAACTTTATATGCATCTCAAGGTGTTAAAATTGGCAAATATAGCGATTTTAAATCAGGTACTGGATGTTCTGCCACTGATGCTAGTGGGCCGTTTGCTGATCTTGATGCTTATCTTGATCCGATGCTTTATTTACCAAAACTATAATTTTATAAATATGAAAAATAACAAAGCAACAAAAATAGGGGAGAGTCAAGGTTTTATTCAGATGATTTTATTAATTGTTTTTATTTTAATAATCCTTCAATTTCTTGGATATAACCCCATTCGTTTATGGCAGATATTTGTATCCCCAGCAATAGAAAAAATAATAGAATTATTATTGATGATTATAAATTTTGTAGCAAGCATTTTGGGCTCAATTTTAGATATAGTGTCGTAAAAGGTATATTGTGCGACTCTATACCCATTTGAAATATAAAGGTACAAAAGCAGCAAAAAAGACAGGTGAGAAAAAACCTAGGCAGTTTCCTACCTAGGTTTTTCCATTTTTTAACTTAATCAATTTACTTTTTTAATTAAGGGCTATTTCCCTAACAGTATTCCAACATGTCGATGAATGAACCCAGGGTTTTGTACCTTGAGTTTCATACAGATACATCGCATATTCCATATTTCCATCTAAACTGTACAGGTCATATCCCAACTTAGCAGCTTTGCCCGCATGATACTTTTCGTTAATTTGCATCACACCGACATCAGCACGGTTAACTTTTCCTCTTAATACATTACCGTAATCATCAAATTGATTGAATCGAGATTCACAAAATGCAATATCTGCCATAATTGGAATATCAATAAAATATTCCTTTACTCTTTCTTCTGTTGTTTTATGTACCTCTTCTGTATCTAGCTTTTTTTCATCAATAACTATTTCAATTTGTTGGTCTTCTAAATTATTATCAACATCTAGTAATTCAAAATAACTACTCGAAGTTTGACTAACAACCGTAGAAGCAAGTAATGATAAGCCAATTGCAAAATGTATAATAAGCCTTTGGATTAATAATAATCTGTGATCACAACCATATTACTCGTTCACAGGTTTTAGAATTTCTTGTTTACAAGATCTAAAAACTTAAATAAAAAAACCCAGACAAATCGCCTGAGATATTCATATGATATCACAAAGTACAGCTTTTTGTCAATATAAATTAAGGGCTTTAAAATAAAGCTCTTTTGGTAAAAAATTAAAATAATCCAACTGCATATTCCCCTATTAAAAAAGAAATTTGACATTTTAATTGAATAATGTAGAATTTTCTCCAGACTTTTCTTCCCTTTCAAAACTAACCAACTGACAAAAAAATAGAGAATGAGAAAAATGAACATTGTAAAGAGATTACGAAGTTTTGCAAAATTAAAAAAGCTTCAAAAAAATGAGCAGGCCCTCAAAGAACAGGTCCGTCAGATTCGAGAGAATCTTCGCTCGAGAAGAATTCAAGTAATTCAAATGGCCCCAAGGGTCAAAGAAGTAATTGCCAGCACGTCCTTGAAAAGGACGAAAATGGCTTTCGATTACATGATTCACATCAATGAAGTCGAAAGACTCAATGAAAAGGATCTTGAAAAAATCCACAACCTGACTCAGGAGTTATTGC
>CAZRAX010000030.1:0-7012 GCA_964598245.1 uncultured Candidatus Saccharibacteria bacterium
GGTGGTGCTGATGCTAGACCATTTATAACACATCATAATGCTTTAGATATTGATTTATATCTTCGTGTCTCTGCTGGTGAACTATGGCAAAAAAAATTAATGGTTGCTGGCTTACCAAAAACATTTGAAATTGGAAGAGTTTTTAGAAATGAGGGAATGTCTAATGAACATCTTCAAGATTACACTCAAGTTGAATTTTACCAAGCTTTTTCTGATTATAAGGAGGGGATGTTGATGATCAAAGATCTTTATCAAAAAGTAGCTCAAGATACTTTTGGTACAACAGAATTTGAAATTGATGGAAAAAAAGTTGATTTAGCGGATGATTGGGAGATTTATGATTTTGTTAAAATTTTAAAAGAACGTTTTGATATTGATGTCTTGGAAGAAAATTTGGAAGAAGTTATTGAAAAATTGAAAGAAAATAAAATTGATTTTGATAAAAATATAAATAAGGAAAAAGCAGTTGATACGCTTTGGAAATCTATTCGTCGAGAATATGTTGGTCCAGGTTTTTTAATTAATATTCCAGTTTTTCTAGAGCCTTTAGCAAAGAAAACTAAAAATGGTAAAACAGTGGAGAGATTCCAAATTATCTTGGGGGGCTCTGAAATGGGCAAGGGTTTTAGTGAATTAAATGATCCAGTTGATCAAGTCCAAAGATTTGAGCATCAGGAAAAATTACGACAATCGGGTGATGAAGAAGCACAAATGAAGGATTCTGAATTTGTTGAAGCATTAGAATATGGAATGCCACCTGCATTTGGTTTTGGTATTAGTGAAAGATTGTTTTCTGTTTTAGCTGGTAAGTCAATCCGTGAGACTTCTATTTTCCCATTAATGCGACCCAAGGAATAAAAACAGATTATTATTTGTTTAATAAAATCACTCAGAAATGGGTGATTTTTTATTTGTGTGTAAAAGTGGATAACTCTATTGGCTAAATGGATTGAAGTGGGGTAAAATAGTATATAAGTGGGATAAGGTGGGAAATTATCTAAACACAATTTAAACCAAAATGTTAATTGGTGAATACAAACATACAATCGATGATAAAAAACGAATTTCTCTTCCGAGTAAATTTCGAAGTAAAATTGGTAAAAAAATAATTATCACTCGAGGTTTGGATAAATGTTTGTTTCTTTATCCATTAACTGAATGGCAAAAAATATCAAAAAAAATCGGGGAACTGGGGATGGGACAAGCGGATCGTCGTGGTCTAAACAGGTTTATGCTTTCAGGAGCAATTGAAGTTTCAGTTGATTCAGTCGGAAGAATTTTAATTCCAGAGTATCTAAAAGATTTTGCCAATATAAAAACGAAAGTTGTTTTTGCTGGTGTTTATAATCGAATAGAAATTTGGGATGAAATTCGATGGGGTCAGTATACAAAAAAGGTTATGGGAGAAGCCGATGATATGGCTGAAAAACTTGGTGAAGTCGGAGCACTTTAAAACATGATTGAAAAAAATACAAAACACCAATCTGTTCTTTTAAAAGAGGTAATAAAAGCTTTAGAAATTAAAGATAATGAAATTTTTGTTGATGCTACATTAGGCAATGCAGGACATAGTAAATCAATTCTAGAATCGGGCGTAACTAATTTAACGATTATTGGAATTGATGCAGATCAAATTGCTATAGAAACTTCAAAGGAAGTATTGGCTCCTTTTGAATCAAAACATTTGATTTATTTTGAAACGACATATTTTGACTCTTTAGACAAAATTCTTGCAAAACATCAAATTAATCATATCGATAAAATTTTATTTGATTTAGGTTTCCGAAGTGAACAAGTTGATCAATCAGAAAGAGGTTTTTCTTTCCTAAAAAATGGCCCCTTAGATATGAGCTTTCAAAGTTCAAAAAATATATCTCAAAGAGAAAATCAATTAACCGCATCAGAAATTGTTAATGAATGGCAAGAAGAATCCTTAGCAGATATTATTTATGGTTTTGGTGAAGAAAGATTTTCTCGTAGAATTGCCAAAGCAATTGTCAAAGCCAGAGATGATCAAAAAATTGAAACAACTTTTCAATTAGCTGAAATTATTAAAAAAACAGTTCCTATCTTTTACCAGAGATCAAAAATTCATCCAGCAACTAAAACTTTTCAAGCTCTTAGAATTGCTGTTAATAGTGAATTAGAAAGATTGCAAAAAACATTAGAAATTGCTTTTGAAAATTTATCACCCAATGGCAGAATCGTTGTTATCAGCTTTCATTCTCTAGAAGATCGAATTGTCAAAAGATTTTTTAAAGAAAAAAGTAAAGAAAAATTAGCTAGATTAATTATCAAAAAACCAATTACACCCTTAACAAAAGAAATAAAAGAAAATCCACGATCCAGAAGTTCCAAACTTAGAATTTTAGAAAAAATATGAAAACAGCAACAGCAAAATTAAAATTAAATATTAATAAAGTCAGATTAATTCAAGTTCTTTTCCTTTTAATTATTGTTTTAATTTTTACATATGTGTATTTGATCAATATGATAACTTTTGATATTGCTCAAAATACTAGTATTAAAAATAATACTGCTATTTTAAACACTGAAATTAGTGATTTAGAATTAAACATTGTTGAAAATAAAAAGAATTTAAATTACGCTTTGGCACAAGAAATTGGTTTAACCCAAGATATTGAGGATAGGACTATTTTTGTTGTTAGAAGTGATACTAGGTTGACTTTAAATGAATAAAATTTATAAAAATACAATTGGAAATAAATGGAGAATTTATTTAATTTTTCTTATATATTTTTTTATAAGTTTAATTATTATTGCTCAACTTTATAGAGTTCAAATTGTTCAAGGTGAAAGCTACTCTAAAAAAGCAGAAAATCAACATATCAGACCTTCTTCTAATATTTTTGATAGAGGATCTATTTATTTTTCTGATAAAAATGGAAAAAAAAGTTCTTCAGCTGCAACTTTAAAAACTGGTTATAAAATTGCTATCAAGCCAAATATTATAAAAAATCCAGAAGATGTTTATAACAATATCAGTTTTTATCTTGATTTAGATGAAGAATTTTATCTTAGTAGAGCAAATAAACAAAAAGACCCTCACGAGGAAATTGCAAAAAGAGTTCCTCATGAAATTGGTAAAAAAATAATTGATTTAAATATGGGGGGAGTTTATGTTGAAAAAGAAAACTGGCGATTTTACCCAAGTAAAGATCTTGCTTCTCAAGTTCTAGGCTTTGTTGCTTATAGTAGTGATGAGGAATTAAGTGGTAGATATGGATTAGAAAAAGAATATAATTCTGTTTTAGAAAAAAATGAAAAAAATGTTTTTAGTAATTTTTTTGTTGAAATATTTTCAAGCGCTAACAATTTGGTTGAAAAAAATAAAACTAGTAAGGGTTCATTAATTACAACAATTAATCCGGATGTTCAATCTTTTGTTCAAGAAGAAATTAGAAACACAGCAGAAAAATGGGGTTCAAAAAAAATTGGGGCGATTGTGATGAACCCTCAAAATGGTGAGATTATTTCAATGGCTTTGGAACCAACTTTTGATTTAAATGAATTTAATATGGTTGATGACTCTACTATTTATTCAAATAATTTAGTTGAAAGTGTTTATGAAATGGGTTCAATTGTAAAACCTCTGACGGTAGCCGTTGGTCTTGATACTGGCTCAATTACAGCAGAAACTACTTATGATGATTTGGGGTCAATATCAATGAGTGGCTATACAATTTATAATTATGACAAAAAAGCCAGAGGAGTTGTTAATATGCAAGAAGTTTTAAATAAGTCACTCAATACAGGAGTTTCGTTTATTGTTTCAAAAGTTGGTAATCAAAAATTTGGTGATTATATGAAAAAATTAATTGGTTCTAAAACAAAAATTGATTTACCAAATGAAGCCGCACCTTTGGTTTCGAATCTTGATAGTGATCGTAACTTAGAACATGCTACAGCTTCTTTTGGACAAGGAATTGCAATGAATCCAATTTCTATTACAAGAGCGCTGGCAAGTTTGGGAAATGGTGGTAAATTAGTGTGGCCACACCTTGTCAAAGAAATTGAAACAGAATTAGGTTTTTCAAAAAAAACACCTATCCCAGAACCAATTCAGGTGTTCAAGCCAGAAACCTCAGAGGAAATTTCAAGAATGCTAGTTAATGTTGTGGACGAAGCATTGCGTGGTGGGACAGCTTATTTAAAAAGTTATAGTATTGCAGCAAAAACTGGAACTGCTCAGATCCCAAGCCCTGAGGGGGGATATTATGAAGACAAGTTTCTACATTCATTTTTTGGATATTTTCCTGCCTATGATCCTGAATTTATTGTTTTTCTTTATCATGTCGAACCTCAAGGGGCGTTGTATGCATCTGAAACATTAACAGATCCTTTTATGAAAATTACTAAATTTTTAATAAATAACTATGATATAAAACCAGATCGTAATTATGAAAAAAATATTTAAAAAAATTATATTTTTTATTTTGTATGTTGAAGCTCGCTTAGTTCTTTTTCGATATCAACCGAAAATAGTAGCAATTTCTGGGACGGTTGGTAAAACTGGAACAAAAGATGCTATTTACCAAGTTCTATCTTCTGAATTAAATGTTCGTAAAAATAATAAAAGTTTGAATAGTGAAATTGGAGTTCCTTTGACAATTTTGGGAGTAGAAAGTGGCTGGAATAATCCAATTAGTTGGATTAAAAATATCCTCATTGGTTTCTTTCAAATTTTTTATATCAAAAATTATCCAAAATGGTTGGTTTTAGAAACTGGTATTGATCATCCGGGTGATATGGAAAAAACAGCAAGTTGGCTAAAGCCGACGGTTGCTGTTATTACTGCTTTTGCTGAAGTTCCCAGTCATGTTGAATTTTTTGAATCACCGGAAGAAGTTATGAGAGAAGAGGCGAGTCTAATGAATTATTTAAAAGATGATGGATTTTTATTTTTAAATGGTGATGATAAAAATGTTCTTAAATTAAAAAGTAAATCAAAACATAAAGTCTATACTTATGGTTTTGAAAAAAATGATATTGTTGCTTCTAATTATAATATTTTTTATCAAGATAATTTTGCACAAGGAATTTCTTTTAAGATTAATTACGATGGGCATTGTTTACCAATAACAATTTATGGAATTGTTGGGGATCAATTTGTTTACCCTGTTTTGGCTGCGATGTCTGTTGGTATTTCTTTGGGTATTTCTCCTGTTTCTATGTCGGAATCTTTAACTAAAATAAAATTTGCTCCAGGGAGAATGAATTTGTTAAAAGGGAAAGGGGAAAGTTTATTAATTGATGATACTTATAATTCGTCTCCAATTGCTGTTGAAAAAGCAATTGAATCTTTGGTTAGTATTAAAAATGAAGGTCAAAAAATTGCAATTCTAGGTGATATGTTAGAAATTGGTCGTTTTTCAACTAGTGAACATAAAAAAATTGGGCAAATAATTGCTAGAGAGAAAATTGATATTTTGATTACTGTTGGTTTGCGTAGTCAATCTACTGCCGAGCAAGCAATTGATAGTGGAATGGCTCAAAAAAGAGTTTTTCATTTTGATAATTCAGAAAAAGCGGTTGAGAAAGCCAGAGAATATTTAGATAAAGGTAATCTTATTTTAATAAAAGGGTCACAGGGAATCAGGATGGAAAAAATTACTAGAGCATTATTAAAAGAAGAGGAGCGGGTGGACGAATTACTTGTCAGACAAGAGAGTGTCTGGCAGAATAAATAATCAGAAATCTGTAAGTACATATTTCTGAGTTAAAATAGCAAAATAAAATAAAACGGCCCTATCGTCTAACGGTTAGGACGCGACCTTCTCAAGGTTGAAATCGGAGTTCGATTCTCCGTAGGGTCACACGACAATATAGCCTTATTTTCTAATGTGTATTAAAATGATAACAAGTACAAATATGAAAAAATACGCTGGGATTACCTTGAGTATAATAGGAGTTTCTTCATTTTTTATTGTTGGCAGCCTTGTCAATCAAAGAGAATCGGTATATTCAAATTATGTTTATCAGGCTATTACATTGTTAGTAGTTATATTGATTATTCTCCTTTTCAAGAAAGTTTATGGAAGTAAGTATTTTAAAATTGGGAAACTAAATGCACAAGCATCGTCATTTAAATTTTTCGGTATATCAAAAGACGACAATTGGAAATCCATTGGGATTACTTTTTCGTTTATAATAACTATAGTTACCAGTATTGTTATATACCTTACTAATCAAGAACTTTTTTATGAAGTTGGGATGACCACAATATTTCTCTCTTTTCTGATTGCATTACCCCTATCAATACTAAACTCTTTCAATGAAGAGGTTATTACTCGTTGGACAATAATAGAGGCATTTGGTGATAAGAGCAAAATTGCTCCCTATATTTCTGGTCTAATATTTGGTATCCCTCATTTTTTTGGTGTGCCTGGAGGCATCTTGGGAGCTGTATTATCTTTTATTTTAGGAGTACTGCTTGCAAAATCAATTCAAGATACCAAAGGTATAGGTTGGGCTGTATTTATTCATATGTTACAAGATATTATAATTTTTACAGCACTTATATTGCCGTTACTCAATAATTAATTTATTATACTAAACTATGGATAACTCAATATCACAACTAGCATCTATTATAGGCACATTAATTTTTTTATGCTTAGCAATCTTTCAATTATTAATAGCAGCGGGTAAACCATACGGTGAGTATGCTTGGGGTGGACAGCATAAGATACTACCCAAAAGCCTTCGGATTGGAAGCATACTTTCAATAGGTATTTATACATTATTTTCGATTATACTCATTGATGCCTCATCTCTGATGAATCTACTTCCAGAGGGAATTATTAAAACATACGGAATATGGTTCCTGATTGTATATTTAGCAATTGGAGTTTTTTTAAATAGTATTTCAAGAAGTAAAAAAGAAAGAAACACTATGACACTAATAGCTATAGTGCTACTATTTTGTGCATTGATAATTGGTTTGGTTTAAAACAAAGGAATTCATCATTTCTATACTTAATTTAATCTC
>CAZRAX010000031.1:0-3906 GCA_964598245.1 uncultured Candidatus Saccharibacteria bacterium
TGTGACCCTACGGGGAATCGAACCCCGATTTCAACCTTGAAAAGGTCGCGTCCTAACCGTTAGACGATAGGGCCAAAACTGTAATTAAATTCGCCCCAAAACAGGGCGAAGTAAGAAAATAATATCAATTTATTTCAAAAAAGCAATAGACAATTTATAACCAACCCCTGAAACAATTGCTCCAATTATCCCACCCCAAGCAATATCAATCAAAGCAACTTTCCAAGTCCACACCTCGATAATAGCCAGATTAGTCAAAGCAAAAATTGCATAAGAAAACAAACCAAATAGAGCACCACTAACAATAGATTTTAAAATATTTCTCTCTTTATAAGCCGGATTTATGGCAAAAACAAACAACCCTCCAACCAAAGCAATATAAGCCAAAAAAGCAGGTCCAATTCTAAAAGCTTCAATTAAAATATCCCCTACTTCTGCTTGATATAAAGGATTTGCTCCAAAAATAATCCAACCAAAATCAATTAATAAAAAGACTCCGAAAGTTGATAAATACAATAAAATTTTAGATTTTGTCATATAGTCTATTATAACAAAAGTGCTATAATTGTCTTCATGAAAAAATATTGTTATTTCAATGGCAAGATTATTGAATCAAAAAAAGCGGGATTACCAATTAATGATATCGGGATTATTAGAGGTTATACAATATTTGATTATTTCAAAACGTACAATGGAAAGCCTTTTAGGATTTCTGATTATTACAAAAGATTCAAAAATTCAGCAAAAAAAATAGGTTTTGAAATACCGATTTCTCAAAAAAAATTAGAAGAGACAATAACAAAATTATTAAAGATAAATAATGTTCAAGATGCCGCTTTGCGATTGGTTTTAACTGGTGGACCAAGTTCTAATGGTATTCGTCTAGAAACTAAAGGAAATTTTTACATCATTGTTGAAAATCTACCAAAAATTGATCCGGTTTATTTTGAAAAAGGTGCAAAACTTATTACTAGTCAATACCAAAGACAAATTCCCGAATCAAAAACCGCATCTTATATTCAAGCAGTTAAACTTCAGCCAGAATTAGAAAAAGCAGGAGCCAAAGAAGTTCTCTACCATAACAAGGGAAAAGTTTTGGAATGCTCTACTAGCAATATTTTTGTTATTAAAAATAACATAATCAAAACTCCCAAAGAAAATGTTCTACACGGAATTACTCGTAAAACAATTATTGAAATTGCTAAAAAAAATAATTTCAAAGTAAAAGAACAAGATATTAAACTTTCAGAACTATGGAATGCTGACGAAGTTTTAATTACCTCAAGTGGCAAATCAATAGTTTTGCCAATCGTCAAAATTGATTCCAAAAAAATTGCTAATGGTAGGGTCGGCAAAGTTTCCAAACTTTTAATTGAAAAATTCCAAGAACTTACCAAAAATTATTAAAATAACTGGAATTTTTTGTTATTTTTTGTTATTGTCATTAACTACGGGCGATTAGCTCAGTTGGCTAGAGCGTCTCATTGACGTTGAGAAGGCCACAGGTTCAAGTCCTGTATCGCCCACCAAATTATGAAGATCTTATCAATTGAAACAAGTTGTGACGAAACCGCTATTTCCCTTTTAGAGGCTGATGGCGATATTGAATCTCCTAAATTTAAGGTTTTAGGGAACGTTTTGTATTCCCAAGTTGAAAAACATAAAGAATTTGGTGGCGTCTACCCGTCTATCGCCAAAAGAGAACATGCTAAAAATCTGATTCCCCTTTTAGAAAAACTTCTAAAAGAAACTGGAAATGAAAAATTACAAGAAAATGAAAAAAGTAATACCAATATTTTCTCAGAAATTACAGACGAAATTTCAAAAATTCTCGCTCGCGAACCAGAATTAAATGAAATATTTTTAAAATATATTTCAAAAATTAAAAAACCTGAAATTGATTTAATAGCTGTTACAGCTGGACCAGGACTTGAACCTGCTCTTTGGGTTGGAATTAATTTTGCTCGTGCACTTTCTCTAGTTTGGCAGATTCCAGTTGTTCCGGTAAATCATATGGAAGGTCATATTACTTCTGTTTTGATGAATTCAAAGGCTAGTGAAAAAATTTCTTTCCCCGCCATTTCTCTTTTAATTTCTGGTGGGCATACTCAATTAGTTCTTGTTAAGGGTTGGGGTGATTACGAAGTGATTGGAAATACAAAAGATGATGCTGTTGGTGAAGCCTATGATAAAGTTGCTCGCCTGCTCGATCTAGAATATCCAGGTGGACCAAAAATTTCTGCGCTTGCAGATATTGCACGAGAAGAAATTCAAAAAAAAGAATTGGATTTCGATGAAGAATGTTCTAAATATGAAATTTTATTACCTCGCCCAATGATCTCTACTAAAGATTTTGATTTTTCTTTTTCAGGTATAAAAACTGCCGTTTTATATTTGATAAAAAGATTAAAAGAAAAACATGGCGAAACATTAAGTGAAGAAATAAAATCACTTGTTGCACTAGAATTTGAAACTGCTGTGACAGAAGTGCTTTTCAAAAAAACATCGAAAGCAATTGATAAGTATGATGCAAAGGATTTGATAATCGGCGGTGGTGTAATTGCTAATAAAAATATTCGCGAAACTTTTTCAGCTTTGCAAAACGATTCTGAAACAAATGTTTGGATTCCCGAAATAAATCTAACGACTGACAACGCAATTATGATTGGGCTTGCTGGTTACCTAAATTTTAAAAAAAATCCTGACAAAGCAAAAATCAACCCTGAAATTATTGCTGATGGAAATTTGAGTTTGTGAATATAATATTTTTTAATTATCCACAAGAATCAGTTTCATTTAGTGTAGAATCTCCATCAAACCAATGATTATTAAACCAATAAGTTATTTCTGGCACTAGGAATCCTGTAGTATTACCAGTTTCATAAAGCAAATCACATGAACCCCATCTTTTTTCATTAAAAATGACTTGACACAAATTTTAATCATGCTATACTAATGAAAGATTCGGGTTGAGGTTGTTGCAAACAACCAATATTACATGAACTTAATTTTTTAAAAATTAGGAAGAAAAACCGGGTTTAAGAACCTTCTTATAGAACCTGCAGGCCACAGCAGAATCGAGTGGCCTACGCAGGGATAGAAAAATAAAAGTCCGCAGAGATGCTGTGTATAAAGAGTAAAGAATCAAGCCATTTTAGGCACGGCTCACTTGAAAAACAAGAGAGACCTCAAGATTAAGAGCTGGATTGTACACCTCAGTGAAAAAGGATTATCCCAACAGTTTTTGGATAACCGGGTTCTCTTGAGATGGCATGGCATCTCAAGTTAAAAACTACTATTTCAAAATGTCCTAGGCTAGCAACCTAAAATATTTCTGAAATGGAGGAGGAAATGACTTTACCTCCAGCTGACTCTTTGTCCCGAATTCCATGGGAAATAACAGAGGGAAAGTGCCCCGCCCGAAAAAAAGTAAGGTGGGGTTTTTATTTTCATACAAATTAAATAACATCAAACAACTTTTTTCGAGTTCCTCCGCAGACCTGCGTTGTCAATGACTTTATGTCTTGACAAAAGCAGTGTCGAGGACTGGAACGAGAAAAATGTTGTTTGATGTTATTGGAGTTTACTAGCTTTTCTGATAATATTTCCCTATGTATAACCTACCAGAAAAATTTCTAAAACCTTACGACCCGACTTCAGCCGAGCCGGAAATTTATAAAAAATGGGAAGAAAGTGGACTTTTCAATCCTGATATTTCTATTGAAAAAGGATACACCGATGTCGATGCAGAAAAATTTTCTATTGTTCTTCCCCCACCCAATGTCACAGGCACAATGCACACGGGACACGCCTTGATGTTAGCTATCGAAGATTCCATTGTTCGCTACCACAGAATGACCGGCAAAAAGACCCTTTGGGTTCCTGGAACTGATCATGCTGCTATTG
>CAZRAX010000032.1:0-3786 GCA_964598245.1 uncultured Candidatus Saccharibacteria bacterium
TGCAACCATAAATGACTTTAATGGTAAACCGGGCCTAATTAAAAAAGGTGGTGATTGTGAATTAGAGTGGAAGATTTTCACTGGCGACACTGAATTGATTGAATGTGAAATTACTTCTCCAGATAATAGTAAGTTTGAACTAAAGACAATTAATTTTGGGAGTGCTAATTCTGGTGGAGCTGATATTTATACAGACATCGAAACAATTTCTAGTGTTGAATCAACCTCAGAATATATTTTAACTTGCTATGATAATAGCATTGGAACAAAGGCTGCTTTTAATCCTGCCGTCACCAAAAAAACAAAATGTGTTATTAACCCAAGCTTTATAGAGCTTTAAATTAAAATTATGCAACAAGAGCTTTCAAAAAAACAAATAATTTCAATTGTGCTTATCATTTTAATAACGGTTTTGTTTGCTTTTTTTATGTCATCTGATTTTGCTAAAAATTCATCAGAAACAGACCAAATACAACAATCAAATGAAAATAAAAAAACCCCAGAAGAATTGAAAGAGATTTCTGAAAAAATTTCATCTCAAAATGAAAATAAAAAAACCCCAGAAGAATTGAAAGAGATTTCTGAAAAAATTTCATCTCAAGACACATCAAAAAGAAAAACAATAGAAGAATTACAAGCAATTTCTGAAAAGATTAATCAATAATTTTTCCAAATTGATTTTATATTGTTATAATAATAGAGAATATGTTTATTGAAGAAAATAAACTTAGAGAATTTCTTTTGGATGCTGGAATTGTATCTGAAGAAGAACTTTCTGCTGCCGAAAAAATTGTCGACAAGGACAAAAAGGTAGGTTCTATTACTGAATATTTGGTAAGCGAAGGAATTGTTTCTGATGATGAATTAAAAAGAGTTCAAGCCTATATTTTGGGAATTCCATATATTGATGTTAGTCAAATAAAAATACCTTTTGAAATTCTGTCATTAATTCCTGAGCCGATTGCTCGTAAAAATAACATTGTTGCTTATAACCAAACTAAAAATATTTTAGAAGTGGCGATGCTTGATACTGATGATTTAAATGCTATTGATTTTATTAAAAAGAAAACAGGGTTAAAGATTTCTCCAAGACTAACTTCTTCTGATGCTCTGAAAAAAGCACTAATTCAATACCAAAAATCTTTGAAAGCTGATTTTGGTGATATTATCAAACAAGAGTCAGTTAATCTTGGGGATATTGATGAAAATAGTGCTGAAGAATTACAAAAATTGGCAACTGATTTACCGGTTGTTAAAATTGTCGACACTCTTTTGAAGCATGCAATTTTACAAGGTGCTTCTGATATTCACATTGAGTCAATGGAAAAACAGGTTGTTGTTAGATATCGGGTTGATGGTATTTTGCATGATGCCATGAATTTACCCAAAAATAGTGGTCCAGCTATTATTGCTAGAATAAAAGTCTTATCTAATTTAAAACTAGATGAAAAAAGATTACCTCAAGATGGTCGTTTCAAAATAAATCTTGATGGAGAAAAAGTTTCATTTCGTGTTTCAATTTTGCCTACTTATTATAATGAAAAAATTGTTATGAGAATCTTGCGAGAGGGTGGTGGTGGCTTTACCCTTGAATCACTCGGTTTGCATGGTGATGGGTTAGAAAGAATTCATGATGCATTGAAAAATAAAACGGGAATGGTTTTGACAACTGGGCCAACCGGTTCTGGTAAGTCAACAACTCTTTATACTTTGATGGATATTTTGAATACAATTGATGTTAATATTTCAACAATAGAAGATCCAATTGAATATCAGATGCCTAGAATTAATCAAACTCAAGTCAAGCCCGATATTGGGTTTACATTTTCAGCTGGTCTTCGTTCCCTTGTTCGACAAGACCCAGACATTGTTATGGTTGGAGAAATTCGTGACGGAGAAACCGCTAGTCTGGCAATTAACGCTGCTTTGACTGGGCATCTTGTTTTATCAACTCTCCACACTAATTCTGCGGCTGGAACAATTCCAAGATTGATTGATATGGGTGCTCAATCATTTTTGTTAGTTTCAACTTTAAAAGTTATTATTGGTCAAAGACTTGTCAGAAAACTTTCTGATAAAAAAGAAAAATATTTCATGAAAAAAGCAGGATTAGAACAATTAAAAAAAGTTGCTAATTTAGACAAAATTCTTGAAGTTTTAAAAGATGAAAAAATTGTTGAAGCTAATACAACTTGGGACAAAGTTCCTTTTTATAAACTTATTAATGATGACCCAGACGGATATTCTGGTAGAATTGGTATACAAGAAATTTTAACCGTTAGTGATTCAATTAAAAATTTACTAATTGAAAATGCTTCAACTGAAAAAATTCAAAAACAAGCTGAAGACGAAGGTATGTTGACTATGGTAGAAGACGGTATTTACAAAGCAGTTGCTGGGGTTACAACAATTGAAGAAGTCTTTAGGGTTGTTTCAGAATAAAATATTATGAAAATAGAATATCAATACAAAGGTTTAAATACAGAAGGGCAAGTTGTCGATGGATTTCAGTATGCCGAAAATGAAATTGAATTAAATAAAGATTTAAAAGCTGATGGAATTAATTTAATTTCAGCTGATCCAGTTAGTAAATTTAGCCCAAAAGTTTTTTGGGAAAAGATTCAAAAATTCGGCACTGTTTCAATGCGCGACAAAATTTTACTTTATCGTAATTTGGCATCAATGCTAGAAGCTGGTTTATCACTAAATCGTTCGTTAGCAGTTATTATTAGACAGAGTAAAAACAAAAAATTAAAAGATGTTTTAGAACAAATTCAAAATAATGTTAAAAAGGGTTCAAGCTTCTCTGCTTCTCTAGAAAAATTCCCCAAAACTTTTACACCACTAATGGTTTCAATGGTAAAAGCGGGTGAGGAGTCTGGTAAATTGGTTGAATCATTAAATGTGACATCTGAACAAATGGAAAAAACTTATACTTTAAAAAAGAAAATTAAAGGAGCGATGATTTATCCTGGGGTTATCATTACGGCCATGTTGGGTATTGCTTTTTTTATGTTAATTTATATTGTCCCAACCCTGACCGGAACATTTACTGAGTTAAATGTTGATTTGCCTGCTTCAACTAAACTTGTGATTGCTGTTTCTGATTTTTTACAAAATAATCTTCTTTTATCTTTTGCTTTAATTTTGGCGGTAATTTTTGGTTTTGTTTTTGGTCTAAGAACTAAAACAGGAGTTAAATATTTTAGTTGGTTAATTTTACGCTTACCAATAGTTTCTTCTTTAGTTAAAAAAATTAATTCTGCCAGAACAACCAGAACATTGGGGTCTCTTCTGTCATCGGGGGTTTCTTTTATTAGATCTTTGGAAATTGTTGAAGATGTTGTTCAAAATCCTTACTACAAAGAGGTTATTAAAAAATCTCAAAAAAATGTTCAATTAGGGCAACCAATTTCAAAAGTTTTTGAAGAAGCTGAAAAACTTTATCCAATCTTTGTTTCTGAAATGATGGCGGTGGGAGAAGAAACAGGAGAGTTTGGGGACATGATGTTCAAAGTTGCTAAATTTTATGAAGAAGAAGTTGATCAGCAGACTAAAAATATGTCGACAATCATTGAGCCTGTTTTAATGATTGTTGTTGGTGCGGCCGTGGGATTTTTTGCCATCTCAATGATTTCACCAATGTATACTTTGGTAGAAAATATTTAGGTAGAATATTTAATCTTAAGTTTTCCACACCTCATTTAAAGAAAACAAACATTATAAACGATACTTTGTTATACTTAATAGCATATGGAACATAATAATCAATTTAAAACCATCACA
>CAZRAX010000033.1:0-3572 GCA_964598245.1 uncultured Candidatus Saccharibacteria bacterium
AGGTGAATTAAAAAAACTTGGACAATATTTTAATAATAAAGAGCATAAAAATGATTACATTACTATTGTCGTGGCAAATTCTTGGGAAATCTCTAATAAAAAACAACGTTTAATAGATAAAATTGAAATTCAAAAAAGAAGTTGGTTTGATTTAAATAATTTACCAGTTATATCTTTAGCAACTCAAAGACGGATTGATGAATACAAAAAAGAACTTTTTTCTGAGGAAATTCGCTCTTGGTAATCATAAAGTTAATTAGACCCAAAAATCTGTCATGTTATAATGCTGGTTATGAGTAATTTTTACAAACCAAACAGACATATAAATTGGAATTACGGTGGTCCTAATTGGCGCCTTAGTCGACCAAAAATTGATTTATTTATTGAATGTCCAAGATGTTTTTATATTGATAACAAATTAGGCACTGCCAGACCAAAGGGTTTCCCAATGAATTTAAATACTGCTGTTGATACACTTTTGAAAAAAGAATTTGATATTTATCGTAAACAACAAAAACCCCATCCGTTAATGACTAAATTTAATATTGATGCTGTTCCGCTTGATCACCCCAAAATAGATATTTGGCGAGAAAATTTTAAAGGAATAGATTTTTTCCACGAGGCGACAGGAATGACTATTTGTGGTGCAGTTGATGATTTGTGGGTTAACAAGAGAGGGGAAGTTTATGTTGTTGATTACAAATCAACTTCCAAAGAAGAAAAAGTTTCTTTGGATGCAGATTGGCAAATTGGTTACAAAAGACAAATGGAAATTTATCAGTGGCTTCTGAGAAAAAATGGCTTTGAAGTTTCAGCAATTGGCTATTTTGTTTATGCTAATGGTAAGACTGACTTAGATAAGTTTGATGCTAAAATTGAATTTGATATAGACATAATTCCTTATGAAGAACAGGGGCTTTTCAACGAGGATATCATCTTCAAAATCAAAGAAACATTAGATAGCAATGAGATACCAGCCCCTGGTCATGATTGTGATTATTGCTCTTATTTTTATGCTAGAGATAATGTTGATAAAGGAGATTATCCTGTTATTGAATAATTATATGTTAAGATTTATTTAATTTATGAAAGAAAAACACCCAATCACAATCACAATTTTTGGAGCAACCGGAGATCTGGCTCAAAGAAAAATATTACCTGCTCTAATGGATCTATATTGCAGGGATTTATTACCAGATAATTTTAAAATAATTGGTTTTTCTAGAAAAGATTTATCTGACGAAAATTATCGTGAATTTGCTAAAAATTCAATTGATAATAGGGACGATGATCATCCCGAAGACAAAATTGAAAATTTTCTTTCAAAAATTCATTACAAGCAAGGTGATTTAAATAAAATAGAAGATTACCAAGAATTATCAAAATATTTGAAAAATATTGATCAAGATTTAGATGATTGCTCTAATAAACTTTTCTATTTAGCTGTCCCACCAAATCTGTATCAAAATATTTTTGAAAAACTTTCAGAATCAGAAATTACTAAAACTTGTGTTATTGAAAATGAAGAAAGGTGGGTTAGAATTTTGGTTGAAAAGCCTTTTGGTTCAAATCAAGAAGAAGCTATTAAACTTGATAAAACTTTGGGAAAACTTTTTGCCGAAGAGCAGATTTTTAGAATTGACCATTATCTAGCCAAAGAAGCTGTTCAGAATATTTTAACTTTTAGATTTGCCAATGCTATTTTTGAGCCATTATGGTCAAAGGATTATATTGAAAAAGTTGAAATTAATATTCATGAAAAAAATGATGTCTCAGGACGAGCTTCATTTTATGATGGAATCGGCGCACTAAGAGATGTTGGACAAAATCATTTATTGCAAATGATGGCTTTAGTCGCAATGGAAGATCCTATATCAATGATCGCTGGAGATATTAGAAAAAATAGGGGGAAACTTATTTCCGACATTAGAGTTTCTAAAAAAGATTTGTCAGAATTTAATCGTGGCCAATACAAAGGATATTTAGATGAAGAAGGAGTTACAAATGGTTCAAAGACTGAAACTTATTTTAGAATTAAATTAGCAATTAAAAATAATAGATGGGATGGAGTTCCATTTTATTTAGAAAGTGGCAAAGCTCTTGATCAATCAAAAACAGAAATCAAAATAACATTTAAAGACAAAGAAAGTTCAGTTTGCCAAATTGGTGATGTTTGTCATTACAACAACACTTTAACAATTAACGTTCAGCCAACACAAAAAATTTCAATTTGTTTTTGGACTAAAAAACCAGGACTTGGTTTTGAACTTCAGCAGAAAGAATTATCTTTTAATTTTGATGGTAGTGATTTGAATATTGCTGATGCTTATGAAAAAGTTCTATATGATTGTATTAAAGGAGACCAAACTTTATTTGCTAGTACTTATGAAATTGCGACCCAGTGGGGGATTATTTCTGAAATATCAAGTTTGTGGAAAAGTATTCCTTTGCAAAAATATTCGAAGGGAAGTTCGACTGAAGAAATTTCTGGAAGTTTTGAAAAGTCAGAGGATGAAGATTTACTAAATAACAAATAAAAAAATGAAATTAGGATATATTGGATTAGGAAAAATGGGATTTAACATGGTAGAGAGATTGCTTGAAAATGGTTACGAAGTTGTTGCTAATAATCGCTCACCTGAGCCAGTTGATGAAATTACCTCCAAGGGGGCAGTGCCAGCTTATACAATTACAGAATTAGTTGAAAAAACTGGAAACTTTTCAGAGTCAGAATCTGGTAGATTAATTTGGTTAATGGTTCCACACAAAGCAGTTGATGATGTTTTGAGTGAACTTGTGCCACTTTTGAAAGATGGCGACACTATTATTGATGGAGGAAATTCTCCATATCTTGAAACAATTCGTCGTTCACAGGAATTGAAACAAAAAAATATTAATTTTCTTGATGTGGGAGTTTCAGGAGGTCCATCAGGAGCTAGAAATGGAGCATGTTTAATGATTGGAGGAGTTCGTGCAGACTTTGAAAAATATCAACAACTTTTTACAGATCTTTCTATTAAAAATCAGGCAGGTGAGTCAGGCTATGGATACATGGGAACACACGGTGCAGGGCACTTTGTTAAAATGGTTCACAATGGAATTGAATATGGAATGATGCAGGCAATTGGGGAAGGGTTCGAAGTAATGAAACGCGCCAGTGAAGATGAAAATAATAAAGAATTTAATTTAGATTTAATGGAAATCTCTCGCGTCTATAACAACGGTTCAGTGATTGAATCTCGTTTAGTTGGCTGGTTGCAAAATGCTTTTTCAAAACACAGTCCAGAATTATCTGATATTTCAGGTGAAGTTTCTCATTCAGGTGAG
The DNA here is from genome assembly GCA_964598245.1 of uncultured Candidatus Saccharibacteria bacterium. GTDB lineage: Bacteria > Patescibacteriota > Minisyncoccia > Phycocordibacterales > JAACPR01 > JAACPR01. The sequence continues at coordinate 3,328 of CAZRAX010000033.1, forward strand.
GGACAATGGACAGTCGAAGCGGCAGAGCGACTAGGTGTTCCAGCAAAAATAATTGAGCAATCGCTACAATTCCGCAAAGACTCACAAGGAAATCCTAGTTACACAGGTCAAGTTGTCTCAGCTCTGAGAAATGAATTTGGTGGGCATGATGTTGGAAAGGAGTAATTATTTTTCAGACCAATTTTTAAATAAAATAAAGAAAACAAAAGACCAAAGGTCAAAGGTTAGGAAAATGTGCGAGAGGA
>CAZRAX010000034.1:0-3463 GCA_964598245.1 uncultured Candidatus Saccharibacteria bacterium
GAGGGCTTTAGAATATCTAAAATTATAAAAAGTTATTGAAGAATATGATAAGCTTAGAAAACAATGAACGGCCAAGAAGATGATTTCAAGAAAAATTTTAGAAAGGGGATAAAAGGGATTGTTCGCCACTCTAAAAAATACAAAAAAGAATTTATCATTCTTTTATTTTTAGGCTTTGTTTCTGCTTTGTCTAATGCGTTGGTCCCATTTGTAACAGGAGGTTTTTTTGATTCTTTAATAAATTTGTCTGATAATAATAGTTTGTATGGGGTTCCTACTTGGGCTTTTTTCTTGATTGTTTTGGCTATTATTCAAATAGTAGTCAATATAACTAATTGGTTTATTAATAAAATTAAAGATTATACGAATATTAATATTCATATGGATATTCAGGCTAACGGCTATGCTCATTTCTTGAGACTTCCAATTTCATTCCACAAAAATGAGCACATACAAGGTTTAATTCAAAAAATAAGCACCGCTGGTTGGAGAGTTTCAAATATTATTAGTAGTATTGTAGATTTAGCCCCGCAAATTTTAAGTGTATTTATCGGATTAACATTAGTTATAACTATAAATTATAATCTTGTTTTAATTTTAATGATTGGAGTCTTTGTCTATCTTGTTTTGCTAATTAAAATTTTAAATAAAGCAGCTAAAATTGATCATGAAGCACATGAATATTGGTCGGTTAGTTATGATCAATCTATCGAACCGATTACTCAAATTGATTCTGTTAAGCAATCAGTAGCAGAAGATTATGAATCCAAAAGAATTTTCACAATTTTCAAGGAAAAAACTATGGAACTATGGAGAAAGCTAGATTCAATTTGGAATAATGTTACTTTTTTTCAAAGTATGGTGGTTTTTTTAACACAAATTTCAATTTTCATTTCTTCTGTTTCTTTGATTTCCAATGGCCTAATTTCAGTCGGAGATTTAATTGCTGTTAATGGTTATTCTTTGATGTTTTTCGGCCCATTTGTTCAATTGGGGTATAGTTGGCAAAACTTTCAAAATGGTATTACAGCTGCAGCACATGCCGAAGAAGTTTTTGAACAAGATACAGAAATATACAATCCTGAAAATGCTGTTTCAAAAGAAATTTTAGGTAACATAGAATTTAGAGATGTTAATTTTTCTTATGAAGATAATCAGCAAAGCAAAGACAATATAGAAAGTACAGAGTTAGAAGAAATAGTTTTGAAAAATGTTAATCTAAAAATTAATCAAGGAGAAAGTGTGGCATTGGTTGGCAAATCAGGTTCTGGGAAAAGCACTTTTGTTTCTCTAGTTTCTGGATATTATTTTCCAAATCATGGTGAAGTTCTAATAGATGAAACAAAAACTAGCCAATATAATTTATTTAATTTACGACAACAAATTGCAGTAGTGCCACAAGAAATTGCTTTATTTAATGATACTATAGAAAATAATATTAAATATGGGTGTTTCGATGCAACTTTTGAAGATATTAAAAAAGCAGCCAAAGAAGCTTTTTTAGAAGAATTTATTAATCAACAAAAAGATGGATACAAAACATTAGTTGGGGAAAGAGGGGTTAAATTATCAGTAGGTCAAAAACAAAGATTAGCAATTGCCAGAGCCATATTAAGAAACCCAAAAATTTTGATTTTAGATGAACCGACTAGTGCTTTGGACTCAATGACAGAAAAATTTGTAACTGAGTCATTAACTAAATTAATGAAGGATAGAACTACAATTATTATTGCACACAGATTAAGTACTGTTAGAAAAGCAGATAAAATTGTTGTCTTTGAAGATGGAGAAATTGTTGAATCAGGAAATCATGAAAAACTTTTGAAAAAAAATGACGGATATTACAAAAAACTTCATGATTATCAAATAGGTATTTATTAAAAACTAAAAAATTAAAATAAAACAGCTAGTTAATTGCCGTTGTTATTTTTTGTGCTAGCATAAATATAGACAAAAAGAACCTTAACTTTCAAATAAAATAAACAAAAGGAGACAAAATGAATACGTCAACGAACTCTACGCTACCAACTATTATTCAAGGCGGGATGGGAGTTAATATCTCTAACTTTGTCTTGGCAAATCAGGTTTCAAAACTTGGACAACAAGGCACACTTTCGGGTGTGGTTTTGGAAAAAATTATGGCCATTACTTTGCAAAGAGGTGATATCGGAGGCCATATCCGCAGAGCTCTTGCCACTTTTCCATTTCAGGATGTGGTTGAGAGAGTAATGAATAAGTATTTCGTTGAAGGAGGAATTCCTGAGGATGTACCCTTAAAAGGCATTCCAGGTTTCACTATTAAACCTTCGAAATTTCTTATTGAACTAACCATCTGTGCCAACTACGCATTTGTGTGGTTGGCTAAAGAGGAGCATCAAAATGCTATAAGTTTTAATTTGCTTACTGACATTTCCATGCCGATTATTTATCAAATTTTTGGCACGATGCTGGCAGATGTTGACTGTATCACGATGGGTGCGGGAATTCCGCTTCAAATTCCTGCCATGATCAAGGCTTTTTCTGAAGGCCAGTCAGTAGAATATCGTGTGCATATCACCGGTCCAAACATTACAAGTTTTGTTATGAAGTTTGATCCAAAAGAGTTTTTTGGAAGAGAAATTCCAACTCTGAGGAAGCCAAAGTTTATACCGATTATTGCTTCAAATCTTCTAGCAAAAATATTTATGAAAAAATTGCCAGAAGGTAGTGTTTCTGGATTTGTCATCGAAGAACCAAGTGCTGGAGGACATAATGCTCCACCCAGAAATACAGTTCTTGATGAAGCAGGAATCCCGTTGCCGATTTACGGAGAAAAAGATGTCGTGGATTACAGTGCAATTGCAAAACTGGGTTTGCCATTCTGGATTGGTGGCTCAAAAGCTTCACCAGAAAAATTGAAATGGGCTCTTGGTGTTGGTGCTGCTGGAATTCAAGCAGGCTCCATCTTTGCCTTGTGTGAAGAGTCGGGCATGGATCCTGAAATCAAAAAAAGGGTGCGAAAGATGGGTTTCGAAGGAAAGCTGTCTGTCACCACTGACACACGTGTCTCGCCAACTGGTTTTCCATTCAAGGTGGCAAACCTCGACGAGACGATTTCAGAAAACCAAATCTACGAAAACAGAATTCGAATCTGCAATCAAATGGCTTTGGTCAAGCCTTATGAAACACCTGATGGAAAAATTAGGTATCGGTGTCCAAGTGAGCCGGTGGAAAGTTTTGTAGCGAAGGGAGGAAAAATTGAAGATACCTTTCGTAGGGGTTGTATCTGCAACGGTTTAATGGCCACTGCTGGATTTGGTAATTTAGGAGAAGCTCCAATTGTCACATTAGGTGATGGTCACGAATTCCTACCCTTTCTGCTAAAAGATGCAGAAGGTACTTACACCGCCAAAGATGCCATTGATTGGCTTCTTAGTTAAAATTCATTCCTCCACACTGTGAAATCGGTGTGGAGGAATTTTAT
>CAZRAX010000035.1:0-2374 GCA_964598245.1 uncultured Candidatus Saccharibacteria bacterium
ATAATCGGACAAGCCCAGTAATGTTATTTTTAATAGATTTATTATATCAATTTGACCCTTCTCAAGCACCCAAAAAAGTGACATTTTTAAAATTGAGATTTTATTATAAGACTTTTAAAAAATCTAAACCTCTATTCATTATTACATCTCCCGTCTCTCCCCAATCAAAATATTTTTTATAGTCGGCAGGATCGATTTCGAGAACTTCTGTCACATCACCATCTGGATCACAATCAGGTGTAAAAGGACCAATTGGTTCAACACGTGCAAAGTATCGCAATTGATATTCATCTGGTTTTTCTGGATGAGAAAGATTTGTGCATTTTTGATAACCAATCATTCGTGGCTCACCTACGACTCTCATATTTGATTCTTCTTGTAATTCACGAGGCAAACATTCTTCTGGAATTTCGTCAGGTTCAATACTACCAGAAATTAATCCATAGGTACCAGGCTTTGTAGTATTATTTACAAGTAATAATTTATCTTTATGAAAAGCAACAATGGCCACTTGTGATAATTTATCTTTTGGTAAGTGTCCTAAAGAATCCGATTCATAATATTCAAAACGATAATCTTCACCTGATAATCCATGATATTCATTTATTAAAGGAAAATTATTTAAATAATCAGAAACTTCTTTTAAAACATTTTTAATGGTTTCAAATTTAAAAAATTTATCGGCTTGATTTATGTTGATCCAGCTCATGTCTTTTGAATCAATTTCGAGATTTTTCTCAATCATTTCAGGGACCTCGGCAATATAATAAATGTTTTGTTTTTGATGAGTTATGTCGTCTTGTTCAAATGAATACTTTTCTGCAAAAGTTTTCCCTCCAATTATTTCAAATTCTGTAATTCCAGTTTCTTCTACTAATTCACGCTTGGCTGTTTCAAAAGGTGTTTCATTTTCTTCAGGAGTTCCTTTGGGAAGTCCCCATTCGTCACTTTTTTCATTATGAACACAACAAACAAAAATCTCTTTGTCTTTTTTATAAATTGGAATAATACCGTATGAAGTGTGGTTGGTTTTCATAATTAATTTATATCAGTTCCTTGATGAAAAGTCATTTTATAACCGTTATTTATTTTTTTCCAAAGAGAAGTTCTTAATGATTCTATTATTTTATCATTTTCTTTTTTAATAGCGATATAATTAATCATTAAAACATCATCTGCTATATTTTTGGATTTCATGTTTTTAAAATCCCATTCAATATTCTGTTCTTCCAAAAGTGCTTCGATAATTTTTTCTTTGTCATATTCAACACCCTGACCACCGAATTCAACAAAGTCATCAGAAAGTAACTCATTTAATTTATTTTTATCTTTACGATATTCCCCTTTTAATATTTTTATTTCTAGATTTTCAATTTCTTTCATGTTTTATATTTTATTAAAACTTTTAGATAGTTTCTGTTGAAGATTTGATAATTCTTTTTGGTCTGTCTTATAGGCTTTTTCAGGATTAAGGTCACCACCTTTATAAACTGGAACTAAATGAATATGCACATGATCAACTCCAAAACCCTCGACTGCAATACCAACTCTGGGAGAATTGATAGCTTCTCTTAATTTTATAGATAATTTCTTTGCATTAGAAAAAAGTTTTAAATATAAACCATCGTTTATTTCAAGGATATCGCTGTAGTGTTCTTTTGGTATTAATAATACGTGTTCCTTGCTCACTGGGTTTATATCCAAAAATGCCAAAGTATCTGAATCTTTCCATACTTTATTAAAATCTTTTTTATTTTTTACAAAATCACAGAATAAGCAGTTCATAATTTTTTTAATCTAATAAAATAAGTTACTAATATCTTTGATGAAACCTTTTTGATTTTTGGTCGATTCTTTTTGGATATTTTCAATTAATTGGTTTCGAGATTCTATTATTTTTTGTTTTCCCATATATTTCTATACTAAATTTAGATTACATAAAAAGATTCTCAAGGAGGGCTATAAATATTTTAATCCTTAACTGGAATAGTATTATTTATACTTTTTTTTGAATCATGATCGCCAATAATTTCTCCACTTTCATTATATCCGTACCAAGAAGATATGTTCCCATAATGCCAACTTGACCAATATTTAGCATTTGGACTTGTATTTACAGACTTACTTTCAAGAGCACTCTTAATTTCTTCAGGTTTAGGCAATCTCCAACCCTCTCCTAAACTTTTACAATAATCCCAAGCATCTAACCAACTTAATTTTTCTGGAGATTCTGGTCCCCATTCTTTTTCATGATTTTCAATATTTTCATTACCAGAGACATTTTCGTGTGGTACCTTTGGTTCTATTGGTTCATTTTCCATATTCATAATTAATGCAATCTTATCAAAATATAGGCATAAGGTACATAAACGTA
>CAZRAX010000036.1:0-2113 GCA_964598245.1 uncultured Candidatus Saccharibacteria bacterium
TTCTTAGTTAAAATTCATTCCTCCACACTGTGAAATCGGTGTGGAGGAATTTTATATAAATGTTAAAATTTTTGTATAAATAATTAAAGAAACAAAATGTCAGTTCAAATATTAATTTTTATAGCATTTTTTATTTGGGGAATACCACTTGTAAAATACCGTTCAAAATTTCGAAAAATAGTCTATCAAACTGATTCATGGGTGATTAACATTAAACCATATTTTATAAAAGAGACAGTTGCTCTTTTTGGAAATATGTATCCAGAAAATAAAGAATACTTAAAAATGAGAAATTTTTATCGCAAGTATCTTTTAATATACACTGTGCTTTTTATAGCTTTTATAATTTCTGGTTAAAATATTTTAATAAATAGTCTTACCTTCCGACAACAAAAGTCAGAGCTTCGCCTTTTTTGTCTCCTCTTCCTGTTCTTCCTATTCTATGAACATAATCTTCAAAGGTTCCAGGTAAATCATAATTAATCACATGAGATACATTATCAACATGGATACCTCGAGCTGCGACATCGGTTGCAGTTAGAACTTTAACTTTTCCATTTTTAAAATTGGTTAATGCACGCTGTCTTTGCTGATGATTTTTATTTCCGTGAATTGATTCAGAACTAATACCGGCAACATTCAATTGTTTTGAAAGTTTTTCTACACTATGCTTCATTGAACCAAAAATAATAACTCTTTGATATTGTTGTTCATTTAATAAAGAAGTTAGTTTTTCAAATTTATTATTTGAATTGTGATAAATGACATCTTGTTTGATACTATCTGTAACATCTTTTTTCTTTACAGAAACAATTGTTGGGTTCTTTAGAAAATCACCAATCAGTTTATTTGTTCTTTCATCAATAGTTGCTGAAAAGAATAGAGTTTCTCTTTCTTTAGGGATATTGCTTAGAAGAATTTTAATTTGATTAATAAATCCCATATCTAACATTCGATCAGCTTCATCTAGAACAACAGTTGTAATTTTACTTGTATCAAAATGTTTTTTTTCAAAAAGATCAATTAATCTGCCGGGGGTTCCAATAATAAAATGGTTCTTTTTTCTTAGTCTATTAATTTGTGGGCGGATATATGCACCGCCAACACAAACAGTTGAAAAGATTTTCTCATTTCCAAACAATCCGTAACTTAGTTTTTGAAGTTCCTGCTCAATTTGAATTGCCAGCTCTCTGGTGGGAGTCATTATCAGAGTCTGAAGATTTTTGTTTTGAATAGTTTTTTGTATAAGTGGTAACAAAAAAGCCGCTGTTTTACCAGTTCCTGTCTCTGCAATACCGACAACATCTTTTCCTAAAAGAATTTCAGGAATGATTTGATCTTGAATTGGAGATGGAATAACAAGCCCGATTTTACCAAGTGTTTTTGTAATATTTTTTTGGATTTTAAACCATATGCAGGTGAAATTATTAAAACAGAATACGGTTCTATGATTTCTATGGCTCGTGGTAAAGCATTAGGATTTTCTTTAGATAATTTACAAGACAGAGGAACTTTATATATTGGTGCGGGAACAGAAGTTTATGAGGGTATGGTTATTGGTAATACTACAAAGGGTGAAGATATGGCAGTAAATCCAACAAAAGGTAAACAACTAACTAATATGAGAGCGTCAGGTTCTGATGAAAACATTAAACTGGTACCACCTTTTGATTTAACTTTAGAGAGGGGTCTTGGAATAATGAGTGAAGATGAATATTTAGAAATTACACCAAAAGATATTAGATTACGTAAAAAATTCTTAACCGAAACCGAAAGGAAAAGAAATGGTGGGAGAGTTTAATCTTTTAGATAAAAATTTTTAAACTTTGACATTTCTGTTTAAAATGTTATAAATTTTGAAGAATAAATTTTAATTGAAAGTCATAAAATCAAAAGAAAGGAAAAAATGAAAGAAGAAGTTCCAAGTCCTTGTGTGGGGATTTGTCGGCGGTTAGGGGGAATTTGCACTGATTGTAGGAGAACAATTAATGAAATTGCCCAGTGGAGAGATTTAACATCTCAAGAAAAAATTCTTATTTGGAAAGAAATTGTCAAAAGGGATTATGTCCCCTTAAATAAAGCTCAAAAAGAATTTTTTCTACAAGTGCGCTAG
>CAZRAX010000037.1:0-2048 GCA_964598245.1 uncultured Candidatus Saccharibacteria bacterium
ATGGCGACGATTGGGTTCAAGATGAAGACACTCTTGATACTTGGTTTTCATCTGGACTTTGGACTTTTTCAACTCTAGGATGGCCAGAGAAAACTGATGAACTGAAAACATATCATCCAACTGATTTGTTAGAAACTGGATATGACATTATATTCTTTTGGGTTGCTAGAATGATTTTAATGAGTACTTATTTATTAGGAGAAGTTCCTTTCAAGACTGTTTATTTACACGGTCTAGTTCGAGACAATCAAGGCAGAAAGATTTCAAAATCTCTTGGAAATACAATTGACCCAATTGAATTAAATGAAAAATATGGAGCCGATGCATTGCGTATGTCTATGATGGTTGGTGTTGGGCCCGGTAGTGATGCTAGTTTAGGAGAAGACAAAATCAAAGCTTATAAAAAATTCTCTAATAAAATCTGGAATGCTAGTCGTTTTGTTTTGGAGAATTTGAGTGATTATAATTTTGAAAAACACGATGAAATTTCTATTCTAGATGAAGATCAAAAAAAACTAGACGAATTTAATGAAATATTAAAAAACATCACTGACGATATTGAAAATTATCATCTATATTTAGCCACAGAAAAACTTTATCATTATTTTTGGCATACTTTCGCTGATAAAATAATTGAAGAATCAAAAGAAATATTAAGTGGGGATGAATCAGAAGCACGAAAATCAAAACAAAAAATGGTTTACAGTATTTTAGTTCAAAATCTAAAAGCCCTTCACCCATTTATGCCATACATTACAGAGGAAATTTGGGGAGAAATTCCAAAGTCATCAATTAAAGATTCTGATATAATTATGGTAGCTAAATGGCCTTATAAAAAATAATGACTTTTACTCATACAATTATAATTTCTCTAATCGCTGGTGTCTTGCCTGCAGTCATCTGGCTAATGTATTGGCTCCAAGAAGATCGGGCACATCCAGAACCTGCCTACAGAATCTTTAACTCTTTTTTTTATGGAATCTTGAGTGTCCCCGTTGTTTTGGTTTTCCAAAAAATAATTAATAGCCTTTTTATTCAAAATAATAGTATCGATTTTGTTTTCTTTAATCAATATTTTCTAGCAATTTTTGTCTTAATTTTATGGGCTGGAATAGAAGAAATTTCTAAATATGTTGCAGCTTACTATGGTGGAATTTCAAAAAAAGATAATGATGAGCCAATTGATCCTATTATTTATTTAATTACTTCTGCTCTGGGTTTTGCGGCCTTTGAAAATACTCTTTTTATCCTAAGCCCTCTTTTAGCAGGAGACACGACAACAGCACTAATTACTGGGAATCTTAGATTTATTGGGGCAACATTACTGCATGTTGCAGCTTCTGCTATTATTGGAATTTTTATTGCTTTTTCATATTATAAAAATAATGCGATTAAAGTAAGGTATCTTTTGGGAGGTTTTATTCTCTCAATTGCTTTGCATACCATCTTTAATTCATTTATAATTAGATCACAAGAGTTTACTTTGATAGGTTTCGGTATGGTTTGGATTTCGATAGTTGTAATAATTCTTTTATTTGAAAAGGTTAAAAAAATTTATAATTAAACAAGAATATGAAAAAGAAAAAAAGATCATTTTTTGAAAAATTAACTGGTGCTGTTAGAGTCGAAGATTACGATACTGACGTAGAAGATTTTGAAGATGAACCAATTCATAATAATTATCAAAATGATAATGATGAAGAAAGAGATTTGATGCCTCAAGAAGAAGGTGAGCTTTCGGTTGATGTGATTAATACATCTGAAGAAATTATCATCAAGGCGATGGTTGCTGGTGTTAAGCCACAAGATTTAGATATTCAAATATCTCGTGATATGGTAACTATTCATGGGACAAGAGAAGATGAAATTGAAATTAATCAAGAAGACTATTTTCATAAAGAACTTTATTGGGGTGGTTTTTCTAGAAATATTATCTTGCCAGAAGAAGTTGATGTTGAATTAGCAGAAGCAAAGGAAAGACACGGCCTTTTGATAATTTCTCTACCTAAATTAGATAAAAATCGAAAAACAAAACTAAGTGTAAAAAG
>CAZRAX010000038.1:0-2047 GCA_964598245.1 uncultured Candidatus Saccharibacteria bacterium
GTCCCAGAATTTCCGCCACCTTTTTCACCCCCATCTTTTTTATCCAAAATACCTAATCCAGCCAAAGCCGCCTTCAAAGAATTAGTGTTTTTTTGACTTGGGCCCTTTCCATTTTTAGCATTGCCATTTTGAGTTTTATTTTTAATATCTTTCAACAAGACCCCTTCGGAAACTTCTTCTCTTTCTTCTTCATCCCCGCTAGGTCCTTTTTGAATTAATTCCTTCTTTTTAACTAAAAATTGATCAATTTTTTTTAGAGAATTTTTATCAATAACTTTAACTGGTTTTTTCTTTTTTTCATCATTCCTTTTATTATTCCCGCCATTATTCTTGCCATTATTTCCACCATTATTATTTCCTTCTTTCTTTTTTTCTTCAAAATTCTTGGTTCTTTCTCCAATAGCTTTTTCAACTTCAGCACGATTTGTTGCATATTTTCTTCGAGAAGATTGAATAACGGCTTCAACTAAATCTTCTTCTGGAACCTGAAGAGGTGGCATTGTTCTAGCAGAAAAAGGCTGTGATCCAATTCCATCAATCATTAGTCTCAAATAAACTTGAAAAGCACCCAAGTTAACAATATCTTGACTGACAAATGTCGGAGCAAACTCTTTTTCTAAAACTTCTGCATCATAAGAACCAACTCGAAAAGTAATCATCGTTCCAACATTACCAAAAACAGCTGCCCTGACTTCATCTGACATTTGTTCAATATATTGATGTGCAATTGTTAAATTTAATTTATATTTTCTGGCTTCTGACAAAATATCAGCGAAAGACTCATTAGCAAAAGATTGAAATTCATCAACATACAAATAAAAATTCGGCAAATTATCTAGCTCTTTTTTTGGAATATCAGAACGAGACATTGCTGAGAGATAAATTTTTGTAATAAGCATTGAACCCAATAAATTAGCATTAGATTCCCCAACTCGCCCTTTGGAAAGATTAACCAAAATAATTTTTCGTTCATCCATTAGCTGACGAAAATCAAAACTGGATTTAGGTTGTCCAATGATATTTCGAATCAATGGGTTAGCGGTAAATTGACCAATTTTATTTTGAATTGCAGGAGTTGCTTCTGCTGCCATTCTATCGGTATAAGAACCAAACTCTTCAATCCAAAAAGTTTTAACTGATGTGTCTTTAATATAATCAACAACTTTATTTCTAAAAACTTTATCAGAAAGCATTCGGTTAACATCAAGCAAAGTAGTATTCGGATATTCCAGTAAAGCCAAAAGTGTATTTCCTAAAATATATTCCATTCGAGCAGACCAAGCATCAACCCAAATCTTTTTAAAAGTACTCATCAGACCCGAAACAACGAGATGTCTTTTATCATACCCGACATCTTCCATCACATTAAATGAAATTGGATTCTCCATATCAAAAGGAGCAAAATATAAAACATCATCAACTCTGTCTTTGGGGATGTAGCGAATGATTATTTCAATTCCACTACCATGCGGATCGATAAAAGCAAAACCATTATTGTTTGCAATATCTTGAGCGGCCATGTTCTCTAGAACAGTAGATTTTCCCATTCCAGTTTTCCCAATTACATAGACATGTCTTGTTCTGTCTTTAGCTTTGATACCAAAACGCACTCTTTTGTTTCTAGCATCGGTATCGGCAAAATATGTAATTTGCTCTGGATTGTTCATGATTTTAAGTATCTAATTATATGGATTCATTATAACATAATAAAATTTTTATAAAGTTAACATTTGACTGGGAGAGAAAATAGTATAAAATTAAAGAACGTTATTACAAAAAGGACTCTTGGTAAGATGCGTCTTATCCGGGGGCCTTTTTATTTTTAATAGTAAATATTTTATAATGCTTTTTCAAATCTACAATATCAACCCCCGTCTTTTTAATTAAAATTGAGCATTTTTTATCGTCGGGAGATAAAATAATAATTTTAGTTTTTTTAGAAATTAAAAAATTAATAAGACAGGTAAAATCACCATCATTGGTTACAATTACAAATTTTTTTTGTTTTTTTTCATAAAAGTCTTTTAAAACTTTCAGGATAAGTTCT
>CAZRAX010000039.1:0-1621 GCA_964598245.1 uncultured Candidatus Saccharibacteria bacterium
AACCACCCACAAGAGTATCTTTTAAAGATATTTCTTGTGGGTGGTTTTGTGATTACTAAAATTCTGTTAATATAATCATTACACGTTAGAAACTTAACTTAAATTAATTATGCAAAAATATCAAGAAAAACAATTTAATATTCCGGAACTAAAGGGAATTTCAAATCGTAACATTGAAGAGCACTTAAAACTTTATTCTGGTTATGTGAAAAATACTAATAATATTTTAGAGAAAGTTACTGAACTCTCTGGTGATCTTGAAGGAAATGCTTACGCACTGACTGAAATGCAACGTAGATTTTCTTTTGAATTTAATGGTATGAGAAATCATGAGTATTTTTTCTCGGCTTTTGAAGACGGGCCCGCAGAACTTTCTGATGATAAATTGAAATCTGCTATTGAAAAAGAGTGGGGTAGTTTTGAAAAATGGTTGGAACTTTTTAAATCAATTGCAAAAACTAGAGGTGTTGGTTGGGCAATTCTTTATTACGATCATATTTCTGGACAGCTTGTGAATGGATGGGTTGATGAACAACATCTTGGTCACTTAAACGGATTGAAACCCGTCTTGTGTCTTGATATGTGGGAACATTCTTTCGTTGCTGATTATCAGCCAAGTGGCAAGGGTCAATATATTGAAGATTTTTTCTTTAATTTAAATTGGAAAAAAATTGAAGAAAATTTTGTCCAAGCTCAAAAATAAATAAATTAAGAACACTATAGTATTGGTTTTTTAAATTAATTTAAAAGTTGCAAAAGGAATAGTTGAAAAGAAATAAACTATTTTTAAAATATAATTTAAAAGTAAAAAAGGTAAAAAACCAAAAACTAATCCAAGAGTTTGATTTAGAAAAGCAGTCAATCCTGCAATAAATCCTAGTAACATTGTTAACGGAATAATTTGAAGTGTCAAAATATTAACAACGGGAGCAACAACAGAAATTTCTCCTGTCATTTTGGTTAACAATGGTAAAACAGCTATTTGAGTTGATAATGTTGCGCTAGTAATTTCCCGAAGTTCAAATTTTTGGGGGATGAACGGAGTTATTTTTTTAACAAAACTAGAAAAATTAATCAATCCAATTGTAGCCAAAAAGGATAATTGAAAAGATGGATCATAAAATAGAATTGCTGGATTATGAAAAATCATTATTGAACCAGCTAAAAAAAGTGCTCGATTAACATTATAATTTCTGCTTGATAATCTAGATACTAATGCCAAGATTGTCATAATAGTTGATCTAACAACTGTTGCACCAGAACCAACCATAATAGAAAAAATTATGACAGAAAAAATTCCCAATCCTGCTGATAAAAATCTAGGTAAAAATCCAAGTGATCTAAAAATTGCCTCGGCGATAATGGTTACATTATATCCAGATAAAACAACGATATGAATTAGTCCGACAATTCTAAATTTTTCTTCAAGGTCTTCTCCCAAAGACCTCTTGGTTCCAAGTAAAATTCCACCAAGTAGTTCTGCTTCGGGCGATGGGATAATAGTTTGAACTTTTTCTAAAAATGATTCTTTAATTTTAAAAATAAATCTTTGGAAATGGAATTCTTTTCTTTTTATCAGAGTAACTTGAGGATAATAAATTAATCCATAAATTTCATCTTT
>CAZRAX010000040.1:0-1584 GCA_964598245.1 uncultured Candidatus Saccharibacteria bacterium
GGAATGAGCCAATTTATACTATTGAAGTAGTTAAAAAGATTGCAGAGATTAAAGGACTGAGTGTTGAAGAGGTGAGTGAGCAGTTGATGGAGAATGCGAGAATATTGTTTGGGATATAGCTAAATATAGCTATTTGCTTGCCACCCCCGATTCTTTATGCTAATCTCTCTGTTATGCAAGAAGAAAATACAACAAATGAATCAAAACTTTACGAGCTGGGATACCACTTGGTTTCTTCTATTTCAGAAGATCAGGTTTCAGCTGAAGTTGAAAAGATTCACAAAATCCTTAAAGATAATAATGTAGAAATTATCAAAGAAGGTCAAGCAAAATCTATTAAATTGGCTTATCAAATGATTAAACATGTTGCTGGTAAAAATCAAAAATTTAGTACAGTTTATTTTGGCTGGATTAAATTCAATTCTACTGCAGATGATATTGAAAAAATTAAAGAAGAAATTGATTTAAATGAAAATATTCTACGAAGCTTAATTATTAAAACAGTCGATGATGATGAACACAGTACTGCCAAAATTTTAGACGAAGAAGCTAAAAAAGCAGAGGAGGAAAAAGAAAATGAAGAAAAGGCAGAGGAGGAAACAGAACCATCAGAACCATCAGAACCATCAGAAAAAGTAGAAGAATAATCTAATTCGTTTAAAATAAAATCTTTCTAAAGTTTTTAATTGACTATCAACTTTTTTCAGTTAAGATTTAGACATGTATATAAATAAAGCAATCATAGTGGGAAATTTGACAAGGGACCCAGAACAAAAAACCTTGCCATCAGGAATTGCCGTTACAACATTTAGTTTAGCGACAAACCGTTATTATAAAGATAAAGACGGTAATCGACAGGAAAATGTCGATTATCATAATGTTGTTGTTTTTGGTCGAACAGCAGAGAATTGTGGTCAATATTTAAAAAAGGGACAGTCTGCTTTTGTTGAGGGTAGAATGCAAACCAGATCTTGGGAACAAGACGGAATTAAAAAATATCGAACCGAGGTTGTTGCCGAAAACGTGCAATTTGGACCAAAGTCTGGTAGTATGGCTGATACACCAAAAACAGATGCCGAGGCACCACAACAGTCTCCGTCTGATGATGGTAATCAAATTGAATATCCAGAGGATGAAATCAATCCAGAAGATATTCCGTTTTAGTAGCAAAAGTGTCGACTTTTCAAAAAAACGACCGTAATTTAATTACTTATTATGTCTGAAAAACAATGTTTTTTTAAGGAAAATAATATTGAGCATATTGATTACAAAGATGTTCATGTTTTAAAAAACTTCCTTAATCCAAATGGTAGAATTATTGCTCGCAAAAGAACTGGTGTTAGTGCTAAAATGCAAAAAAAACTAGCAACAGCTATCAAAAGAGCAAGATATATGGGATTAATCCCTTATGTTAATCGATAAAATTTAATCGATGGAGGTTTGCCAATAAAAGAAAATCCCGTTTAAAAAACGGGGTTTTCCTTTTTAGATAAATTTAACTATAAAAATTACAAATAATTTTATTATATTGTTTTAGAAAACACGAATCAGCGACCTACTCGGGTCGCTGTTCTCGTCTCGGAC